>NZ_JBHNZK010000023.1:0-69341 GCF_042464845.1 Pedobacter sp. BG31 | reverse complement strand
CTGTTCGAAAATTCAAATCAAAAATGAAATTGAGGCTAAAAATATAATTATCGGCGAATAAAATCAGGTGATATTCATCTTTATAAATTAGTAATATTTAGATTACGACAGACATGCGGATTTTAGGAGTTATCGGATGACAAAGCGCTTTGGGTACTTTGGCGCGTCAAAATGCGCAGCATTCTTGAGCACAACTAAAAACAACACAAACTGCGAAAAACTACCATGCCTCCGCGGCATAGAGCGGGAGAAGTATTCTTGTAAGTTATTTTGTTTTCTGCAGTGATTTTCGAAATTAGCGGGAGGTGAGCTAGTCTAATCCATCTATTCTGTAATTTATTGTCAAAAAGATTGCTTCACTCCAACACAATGCCCTTTCTTCAGTTCGCAATGACGAAATTATCTTTCCGCAGATTTAATGTATTTTCGAAAATTGACTGTTTGTCTCTGCAGTGATCTGCGAAATCAGCGGGAGATGAGCAATCGGACGCACGCTGTTCTGTAATTTATTGTTAAAAAGATTGCTTCACTCAAACGCAAAGCCCTTTCTTCAGTTCGCAATGACGAGATTATGTTTCCGCAGATTTAATAGATTTTCGAAAATTGACTGTTTGTCTCTGCAGTGATCTGCGAAATCAGCGGGAGATGAGCAATCGGACGCACGCTGTTCTGTAATTTATTGTTAAAAAGATTGCTTCACTCAAACGCAAAGCCCTTTCTTCAGTTCGCAATGACGAGATTATGTTTCCGCAGATTTAATAGATTTTCGCAGGTTGACTGTTTGTCTCTGCTGTTGATATGCCAGATCAGCGGGAAAAAGATATCAAAATTACAAGTCATCCAACGCGCTGGCCTGGGCACTAAGACTTGCGCTAGTAATGGATGTTGTTTAAAAAACAATTCATCTCCTATCATGTTATTCTTAAAAAAAAATCTCAATTAATGCAAAATCAAACGCTTATCCAATTTTTCCATTGGTATTATAACGAAGAACAAAATTTGTGGACTAAAGTAGCTACCGAAGCGGGTCACCTAAAAGAAATTGGTGTAACTGCGCTGTGGTTGCCGCCGGCTTATAAATCGAATAATGCTACCTACGATGTGGGTTACTCCGTTTATGATCTTTTTGATCTGGGTGAATTTGATCAGAAAGGAAGTGTAAATACCAAATATGGTTCGAAAGACGAATATATCAAAGCGATTGAAGCCTTACATGAGCATGGGATTGGCGCCCTGGCCGACGTCGTGTTTAACCATAAGGCAGGTGGCGATGAACTGGAGAAAATAGCGGTGAGAACGGTAAATCCTGAGGATAGAAATGAATTTACCAGCGATGTTTTTGAAATAGAGGCCTGGACGAAATTTACTTTCCCTGGCCGACAGGGCAAATATTCTGAGTTTATATGGAATCATGAATGTTTTAGCGGGGTAGATTGGGCAGAGGACATTAAACAAACGGCCATTTATTCGATCCAGAATTATTTGGGTGAAGGTTTTGAAGAGGTTCCCTCTACCGAATTTGGCAATTACGACTACCTGATGTACAACGATATCGATTTTCGTAACCGGGCCGTAGTTGAAGAATTAAAATATTGGGGGGAATGGATCGTGGAAACCACTAAAGTAGATGGCTTCAGGTTAGATGCCGTTAAACACATCAATCCTGATTTTATTGTAGAGTGGATTGATCATCTGAATCAAAAATATAACCGCGAGTTTTTTATTGTGGCTGAGGATTGGAATGTGGAAGATGTAGCAGGACAACTGAACTATATTGAAATTACCGGTGGGCGGACCCAAATATTCGATTCGCTTTTACACCATAATTTTTTCCTGGCCAGTAAAAACGAGGAATTTGATATGCGGACGATCTTTGACGGGACCCTAGTGCAGGTTAAGCCTGAGTTAGCGGTAACCTTTGTTGATAATCATGATTCACAACCTTTACAGGCGCTGGAATCTTATGTCGATTTTTGGTTCAGGCCCTTAGCTTATGCCATGATCCTGTTGCGCATGCAGGGCATTCCTTGCTTGTTTTTCCCTGATCTGTATGGAGGGATTTATGATGATAAAGATAAGGAAGGTGAAGAGGTGCATGTTGAGCTGGCGGCCATCCCTGCGGTAGAAACCATGAGCAAAATCCGTACAACCCTAGCCTACGGCGAGCAACGTGATTATTTTGACCATGGCATTTGTGTAGGATGGACCCGTGCCGGTGATGAGGAACATGAAAATAGTGGCTTGGCCGTATTGTTGAGTACGGGAGAGGAAGGCTTTAAAGAAATGGAAATTGGTAAACACTTTGCCGGTAAAACCTTTGTTGATGCTTTGGGCTATCGCGAGCAGGAGGTGATTATTGACGAAAACGGCTGGGCAGAGTTTCACTGCAATGGGGGCAGTGTTTCGGTGTGGGTGTTGAAGGTAGGGTAGGATAGGTTTGTGTGGTCTGTGGAGACACAGCAAGGCGAGGAATAGTTATTTGTCATCCTGAGCACAGCGAAGGATCTTTATTAGACAGACTTTAGTGTAATAGGCCCTGTTAAAGTGTCTAAACTGCAACTTTTATGTTAAGGATTCTTCACTGCGTTCAGAATAACAGATTTTTTAAAAGGTTCTTAAAGAGTACCGAAAGAGATAAATCGTCATTGCGAAGCAATCTTACAACGGTCGCTAGTAGCCAGCGCATTAAGATTGCTTCGTGCCTCGCAATGACGAGACGTCGATACTACAAAAAATTATCCTCAGCCCTGTAAGCTGAAATAACAGCTAGTTCACCTTCTTTTCCGCCTTTTGAGTTGCCGTGCTCCATACCCATCACACCTTTATAACCTTTGCTATACAGATGTTTAAACAGGTTTTTATAATTGATTTCTCCAGTTGTAGGCTCTTTGCGGCCTGGATTATCACCAATCTGGATGTAGGCAATTTCGTCCCAGCAGCGATCGATGGTTTTAATTAAGTCGCCTTCCGTGCGTTGCATGTGGTAAATATCATAAAGAATTTTGCACGAAGGACTTTTAACCGCTTTACACACGGCATAGGTTTCATTTGTTTTTTGCAGGAAAAGCTCAGGGGTATCGCTCAAAGTTTCTAAAACCATAATTAAACCGTGGGGTTCAAAAATCTCAGCACCTGCATGCATGGCATCAATTACATTGGCAAACTGATTGCCATAAGGTAAGTTGCGCTCATAAAACCCAGGCACTACGGTAAGCCATTTGGCATTACAGCGTTTGGCAGCTTCTACTGATTTTTTGCAGGTTTCCACAAATTTATCTTTAAACTCCTTTTTGCCTGTAGTTAAAGAAGTTTTCCAGTTATCGCCGCCATCTACCACGAAAACACCCATGCGCATACCGAGTTTCGCCAGTAAATTGCCGATTTTCTCCTGTTCTTCAACAGAGCGGCCCAGATAACCGTTATCTTCAATAGAGCGGAAACCTTTATCGTACATAAACTGGATCTGATCTAAAAAGCTTTTGCCTGCATGATTTTGGAACATGCCCTGGTGCGGTGCATAATCGAGGTTGAAAGTTTTATCGCTTAATATATCATTTGTTTTTTCGGCAGCAAAAGTATTGGTCAATCCTGCTCCCGTTGTTATTGCTCCCGCAGTTAACAGGCTATTTCTTATAAACTCACTTCTTTTCATCGGTTTAGTTTTAACAGATATTAGTGTGTAATTAATTTTTTGAATCCTGTAGTCAGCGTATCAGCTACTTTACCATCTTTTTGGTGGTATACAAAATAAGCTTCGAGGTTTTTTCTGCTTTCTACAAACGCCATGGCATCTTTGAGGTGCATCGCCATTAAGGCGTTGTCATATCCATCGGCGGTAATAGCATCATTGGCGTAAACCGTTACGCTGATCATTTCATTATCTAAAGGGTAACCCGTTTTAGGGTCTATCAGGTGTGAAATTTTTTTCTTTCCGCTTTGATGAAATTTCCGGTAGTTGCCAGAAGTGGTAATGGCGCCCGAATTGATTGCAGCGATATGCCTGATTACCGGGGTTCCATCCTTATCCGGACCTTCGATGCCAATTTTCATGGTTTCGCCACTGGGTTTAGGTCCTGAAATCCGGATTTCGCCGCCCAGTTCGGCTACATACTGCTTGATTCCTTTTTTTTCGAGATAGGCGGCAATTAAATCGACGCTATAACCTTGTGCAATTCCATTTAAATCGATCTGTATACAAGGCTTAAGTTTGCTTAATAATCCATTCTTCAGTTTTAGGTTTTTCATGCCTACACAGACCAATATCGATTTAATGATTGCCGGATCTGGTTCTTTTTTAGCTTCTTTCGGCCCAAAACCCCAGGCTTGTACCAAAGGGGCTACGGTAATATCAAAAATACCTTTTGTATCCTGATTGATCTCGAAACTTCTTTTCAGCACGTCGTTCATGAAACGATCAGTTTTAATTTCTTTTCCGGCCGTATTGAATTGATTTATCAATGATCCCTTTTTGTAAAGCGACATCGATAAATCAATTTCGTTTAATAAGCTATCTATGCCCGCTTTAGTGGCTACACTATCAGTAGCATAGTACATAATGGCATAATCGGTTCCCTGTGCAAAACCATTAATTTTATACTGCTTTAACTCTTTTTTCAGGGAGAAAGCAAAGATTAATGGTAAGATAAAAAGCAAAAACCTATAACGCATCCATTTAGTTTTAGATCACCTTGGTTTGTCCGGGTATAGCGATAGGGTATAATCCTTTTTCATCAGGCATTAACTTTGGATTAGCATCCCATGCAAAACGATCTGGCATTAAACTGATGTTCGAAGCTAAAGCCTCATCCCACTTAATGGTCTGACCAGAATAAGTAGCATAACGGCCAATAATAGACGAAAATGTACTGGTTGCAGCATAATCGACGTTACTGAATTTATATTCTCCTTTAGAAACCGCATCGAAAAGTTCATCATGCTCTGTTTGGTAGGGGTTTGCGTTTCCTTTGGTATTGTGGTTATACAATTCTTTGCCACTGTAATCTTTCATAATGGCCTGGTTACTGCCTGAAAGATAAATTTTGCCTTTTGTACCCTGAAAAGTTTCATCCACACGGTTACTGATCCCTTCGAAATGCCGACACTGGCTATTGATTACTGCACCATCGGCATAGGTTAATTCGATAGAGTGGTTATCATAAATTTCTCCATAGTCTTTTCCTGTTCTCCAGGCACGGCTACCTGTTCCCTGTACCGAAACCGGATGTCCGTTTTTAATCCAGTTGGCTATATCGATATTATGCACATGTTGCTCCACAATATGATCGCCGCATAACCAGTTGAAATAATACCAGTTTCTCATTTGGTATTCCATTTCGGTTTGGTTTGCTATACGCGGACGTACCCAAACGCCACCGCTGTTCCAATATACCTGGCCCGACATGATATCGCCAATGGCACCATCGTTAATGCGTTTCATCGATTCGCGGTAGTTGGTCTGGTAGCGGCGCTGTAAACCAACAACTACGTTTAATTTTTTCTTTTTCGCTTCTTCGGCTGCGGCCAATACTTTTCTAATGCCTGGTGCATCTACCGCAACAGGTTTTTCCATAAAAATTTGTTTATTCTGTTTAACCGCTTCTTCGAAATGGATAGGGCGGAAGCCAGGAGGCGTGGTTAACAGCACTACATCGGCTAATGGAATGGCTTTTAGATAAGCATCGAAGCCAACAAACTGGCGTTCTTTCGGAACATCCATTTTAGCCGCAAATTTCGAACTTAAAGACTGGTAACTGCTATCTAAGCGATCCTGAAAAGCATCGGCCATGGCCACCAGTTTCAGATTAAATTTAGTGCTTAACGCCTGGAAAGCTGCTCCGGTACCGCGATCGCCACAGCCTATTAAGGCAATTTTAATGGTGTCTGATCCAGATGCATATGCACCGGCCAGGGGAATACTGCTGATCATGGCGCCGCCGGCCAGCATGGCGGTTGCTTTTAAAAAATCGCGACGATCTTGTTGGTTGATTGGTTTTTTCATGTGTTTAGTTTTTTATTTTGGTTAGATAGTGTAGGGTTAAAAGTCTTTTATAGGTTGTTTGTTATAATAGGCATCTATATCAGCTTTTGAGGGTGTTTTTACCGGGCGTACCAGGCGCATCCCAACAAAAGGCGCTTCAGGGAACCACCAGTTACTTTTCGGAATCTGCGGATCTAATTGTTTCCATGATGGATCAGAAGCTAATCTGGCTGTAGAGGTTAAATTGTTTGGTGTTTCGTCATAAGAACCACCGCGAACTACATTTGGATATAGTTTTTCGGGTATGGCCACCGGGTTTTCTACTGTTTTATCTTTGCTTTTACTGTAGAAATCAGGAAAGTATTGGTCGTAAGTCCATTCGCTCACGTTTCCGTACATATCAAATAAACCCCATGGATTTGGTTTTTTTTGGCCAACCTGGTGTGTCTTGTTGTCGCTGTTATCTTTATACCAGGCATAATCACCCAGTCTTGCTGCATCATTGCCGAAAGAATAATTGCTATCCGTTCCCGCTTTACAGGCATATTCCCATTCCGCTTCTGTTGGCAAACGATAAAAAACACCTGTACGCATATAAAGCCATTTACAAAACTGGATGGCGTTATATTGGGTCATGGCTACTGCTGGCTGGTTCGCTTTACCCATACCAAAAGTCATATCGAGATAGGGTTTTGTGGGTCTGGTAACGGCATCTACTTCAGCAGGAATAGCGCTTGTACTGGCTTGTTTTTCATAATCGCGGTAGAGGAAAGGTTCAAAAATATCCCAGGTTACTTCATGTCTTCCGATCCAGAAAGCATCGAGTTTAACCTCATGAACGGGTTGCTCATCTGGTTTCCCTGTTTTACTGCCCATTTTAAATTTGCCCGCCGGTATAGCCTGCATATCGAATTTTAATTTGGTTCCATTAATGGATTGTGTGTACGATTCGTTGGTGGTTTGTGCTAAAACCTGCGCACAGGGATAGGTTATTAATGCTACGGCAATTAACTTTTTAAACATAATTTTTGGTTAGATACGATTGATCTGCTAGTGTTTATCTGGTAACTTTCTGAAACACTAAAGTAAATAACCACATTTAAAACAAAGAAATTTTATGTAACAATAAAGGTAAGTATAGTTATTTAAAGGTCAATTTGACAATTAAAACCAATGTCAATTCTGAGGGGTGATTTATGGTATATAAATCAATATGAGTGAGGGTAAGATCCAACCTGTATACCTTCGCGTTAAATCGTCATTGCGAGAAGGCTTTTTCAGCCGACGAAGCAATCTTTTCAGCCAGGATCATCAGCATGATAGATTGCTTCGTCGTTCCTCCTCGCAATGACGATTTTTTTTGAGTCTGTGAAAGGTAACTTGTTTCAGGATTTAAACTTATATTTTTTGCATTTGACGCCTTATCATTGCAAGCACACTTACCTTCTGTCTGAAACTTTATTGCTTAAATTGGTAAAACCAACCAGCGTATCCCAGCGTGCCCCCGGACGGCGGTAATAAACCAAAATCTGATAACTGTTTTCGGTCTGGAAAAATGCACCCTCGAAAGGTTTGGTCTCCAGTGTTTTGGTATCATTGTTATAAAAGGCATACTCGTAATCGTATAAGCCTTGTTTAAGGATTATATTGCCGTAAAATTGTTTCCGGTTGGCGTCGTAAAGCAATTTATTTTCATTGCTCATGGTATAATTGTTAAACCGGCCAACTACATAAGCATCACCATTAGGGCCAGGTGCAGGCGCATTTAAGGTGAATAAAATACTCATGTATTCTGCTTCTGTTTTATCATCGCGCCCGTCGGTATTGCGGATAAAAAAGTTTCCGTTTTCATCGAACTGGTTGGCAAAAGCTCCAACTGTTCGGGGTGCATCCTGAAAAAGCAACACATTTACAGATTCATTATCGCGATAAATATCTTTTACATTATCTGCTTTGTAGCGTAAACTTCTGGTATCAAACTTTCTAAACTCATTATCACCCCAAAAATCATTCGTATTGAGGTCGTTATAAACCAATTGATTTGGCCGTACAAAGGCGGGTTTGGTGTTCACCTGGGTGGTATTGGCATTAAAATTCTGCATCACCACCGCTTTTATATCCTGATAGGGGTTAGGGATGGGAAAAGTATGGTTAATGGTAAAGTTGATTTTCTGTTTATAATTCCGGTTCTCCACCTGCATCGAATTCGTTATTTCTGCCGCAACAGCCAGCTGACTATCGAGGATGTAAAAGCGCTGCGAAATAACCGGTTTGTTTTTGTCGCCATCTAAATAAACTTTTAACACATAGTTTCCGCCAATTTTAGGCTGAATTTGGGCGTTGGGTAAGCTGATTTCATAATGTGTATATTTTCTTGCCGTGTTGGATGAATAGCGGTAATTGATGATGCGGTCGTCGTTAAAACTGCCTAAATAATCGATGCTCGAAATTTTGGAAGTTTCCCATTCTGCCGTACAATGTTCAATGGTATACCAGTAATTTTGTGTGCCTGCAAGTAGATCATCAAAAGAAAAAGTGATGGTTTCTGACGAATTGAGCATGATTACCGGTAAACTCTGCTCTTTATTGCTGTTATAGCAAAGCACAGTTTTAATATTGGGGAGATAAATTTTGTTCTCGTTGGTAAATCTGTTAGCGTTTTGTGCAAAAGCGAATGTAGAGATGAAAAATAAAACCGTAAATAGTATTTTGTGCATGGATAAAAGTAAAGTTTTATCGGGAAGTGACAAAACCGAATTTTGGATGGTTATTAGGGAAATAAGGATTGACACGGAAGTTTTTTGATGCGTCGGTAGAGGGATTTTATCGTGGTGTCAGATATTACTATCTGACACGAATTGTTTTTTTTGAAATTAAGCCACGGAAACACGGATTAACACGGAAAATTCTTCGAGGTGTCGTCATCCCGACCGTAGTGGAGGGATCTTTTTAAGAAGGAATAATTGCGAATAATACAGTGTTTTTCTGGTTTGCAGCAACCTTGAATATGCTGTCATGCTGGGGGATAATTTATTTTATAAAACTCAATATAAATGACGTTTTTTCCTTACCACGGGCTTGCCTCGGCTCGCCGCCGCCGATTGGCTCCTTCTTTTTGGCGTCAAAAAGAACCAAAAAACGCCGGCTGAAAAATTTTCTTTCAAAGCCAGTGGGATGACTTGGTCAGTGGAGCCCGAAAAATTTGTTAGGCCGGATTTAAGTAGAACGGTGATGCTGTGCTAAGGCTTAGCTGGATGGAAATGCTGTAGTTTCACAAGTCATTCATTAATAAGTAATTATGAAATAAAGTGATTGTAGGCATGAAGCATCTTTTTGTAGGTTGCAGATGCTTCGTGCCTCAGCATGACAGAAAAAACGCTCTCCGTGTTTCTGTGCTTTCGTGGCAGAAAATAAACAAAAAAGCCGTCCCGATTTTACATCAGAACGGCGTATATCTAAATAAATCTGTGTTTAAAACTAACCTTCCAGCTCCATAATTTCAGCAGCTAAACTTTCCCATTTATTTTGGCTGTTATCTAAATCTTGTTTAGTGGCCAGATAACGTTTGTTGGCTTCAGCCAGTTTTTCTGCATTGCCATAAACATTTTCATTCGCCAGTTCTGCTTCAATGCTTTTTACGTTTTGCTCCAGTTCGGTAATCAGTTTTTCTGTTTTTTGCAGTTCGTCATTCAGTTTTTTTAACTGGTTGGCCGTGTTGGGTGTAACCGGTTTTGGCTGTTCTTTTTGTTTTTCAGGCATTTTAACCGGAATAGGTTTAGCTGCCGGGATTACCCTTTTGCTGTTCCATTCTTCGTATTCGGCATAAGTACCAGGGTATTGTTTAATTTTTCCGTTTTCGATAAACCAGATCTTATTGGCTACATTATCTAAGAAATACCGATCGTGGGATACGGTAATGAAAGTACCTTCAAATTGTTGTAAGGCCTGGATCAGGATATTTACCGATTGGATATCCAGGTGGTTGGTTGGCTCATCCAGAATCAGGAAATTTGAATCTGTAGTTAACGATTTAGCCAGGGCTACACGTGATTTTTCTCCTCCGGAAAGCACTTTGATCTTTTTGAAAACATCATCACCTGTAAATAAGAAACAGCCTAAAATACTGCGCAATTCGGTATCGGTATGTTTGGGCGCAAATGCCTGTAACTCTTCCAAAATAGAGTTCTCCAAATGCAGCGACTCCAGCTGGTGCTGTGCGAAGAAAGTGGTGGTCACATTATGCCCGGTTTCGCATATGCCTTCAAATTTTTCGGTTCCGGCAATCATTCTTAATAAAGTCGATTTACCTTTTCCGTTTGCACCGATCAGGGCAATTTTATCACCTTTTTCGATTACTCCTTCTGCGTCATCTAAAATATGCACATTTGGATAACTTTTATGGGCATGCTCTATCCGTACCACATGTCTGCCCGATGGTTTGGAGAATTTGAAAGCAAAATTTACAGTTGGGTTGTCATCATCCACATCATCAATACGCTCCATCCTGTCTAAAGCTTTCATGCGTGATTGGGCCATTTTAGCCTTGCTCGCTTTTGCTTTAAAACGCTCAATTAAACGTTCTTCCTGTTTAATTTTGGCCTGTTGATTCTTAAACTCTCCTTTCTGGATTTCTCCACGCAAGGCTTTTTCTTCCACATAGAAGCTGTAGTTGCCGGCATAAACGGTTAATTTACCTTTGCGCGATTCGACAGTACGGTTTACAATCTTATCCAGGAAATATCTATCGTGAGATACAATTACAATGGCACCTTCAAAACTCATTAAATAGTTTTCCAGCCACTTAATGGAAGGTAAGTCCATGTGGTTGGTCGGCTCATCCAGTAATAGGATATCTGGTGTTTGCAACAAGATTTTCGCGAGCATTACCCGCATCCGCCATCCCCCAGAAAAGGTATTTAGCGGCCTTAGCTGATCTGCCGGACTAAAACCTAAACCAGCCAGAATTTCGTTTGCCCTATATTCTATGTTATAACCGTCTAAAGCTTCAAACTCCTGCTGTTTATCGCTTAATTTAAATAAAACCTCTTCGCTGTAATCTGTTTCGATTTTTTTTAGCAGTTCTTCAATTTCATCATGCAACTGGTTCTGGCGCTCGAAAGCTTCCATGGCCACGTGCAAAATGCTATGATGCGATTCGTAAGAAAGTAAATCCTGGTTTAAGTAGCCAATTTTCAGGTCTTTAGACATGGAAACCGTACCCGAACTTGGTGCGTACTCGCCTACAATTATTTTTAAAAGTGTTGATTTTCCTGTTCCATTGGCACCAATTAAACCAGCTCTGTCGCCAGGTTTGATGTGCCAGTTTGCGTCATCGTATAAGGCCCTTGAGCCAATCAGGAAAGTTAAATTATTTATTGAAATCATTTCGGCTGCAAAAGTACGAATTTTAAAGGCTTTTTTCAGGTACAAAGTCAAATAGGGAAAACTGTTATTCTGATCAATATCAGTGACAGAAGAATCCTAGCAAAATGATAAGCCGCGAAAAGTCGTCGTTTCGACCGCAGTGGAGAAATCTTTTTACATAGTTCAAAAATTTCTCTCCCGAACGTTCGGGACTGCGCTACAGTCGAAATGACGGAGATTTTTAAAATCAGTCAACGGTAGGGAAGTGAAGAGGCAATTGTTGTGGAATTGAAAAATAAAATTTGATTTCTATAAAACCTTCTTACCTTTGTACTGTAATAAAAATAATTACAGATGAGCACAAGCAGGTTTCCGATTGCCTTACACATTTTAACCTTATTAAATGAGGCGAACGGCAATGTGGTGAGTTCTGCATACCTGGCAGGTAGCATCAATGTCAACCCTGTTTTAGTACGTAAAGAAATTATGAATCTGCGTAAACATGGTTTTGTGGAGAGTAAAGAAGGTAAGGGGGGAGGCTCATTTCTGGCTAAAAATGCCAAAGATATTAACCTGGGCGAAGTCTATCAATCGGTTAGAAGTGGCAATATGTTGTTGGGCCAGCATAAAAATGAACCGAATCCTAAATGTCCGGTCGGCAGGCAGATTAACCAGCATTTAGATACGCTGTACAGCGACGCAGAGCATGCGCTGATCGCAAATTTATCGAAACAGACATTGGCAGATTTTGCGGCCAGGTTTGAATAATTTTTTTTGCATATAACTGTAATAAAAAACATTACAATTTATAATAATACATAAACTAAAAATTAAATCACATGAAAGTAGCATTAATAGGCGCCTCCGGATTTGTAGGCAAAGCGATTTTAAACGAACTGGTAAACCGTGGAAACGAAGTGATTGCCATTGCACGCGATACGGCAAAAATTGAAAGCCGCGATGAAAAGGTAAGTAAGGTAGCAGCAGATGTTTTGGATACTGAAAAATTAGCAGCAGTTTTAGCGGGTGCTGATGCCGTAGTAAGTGCTTTTAACGCAGGGTGGACCAACCCCAATTTATATAACGATACTATCGAAGGCGCAAATGCTATTCAGGCGGCAGTAAAAACATCAGGTGTTAAACGTTACATTTTTATTGGTGGAGCAGGTACCTTGCAGATTGACGGTCAGCAGGTTGTAGATGGACCGGATTTCCCTGCTGAAATCAAGCCAGGCGCAACGGCTGTAAGGGATTATTTTAACACGCTGAAACAGGAAAAAGAATTGGATTGGTTGTTTTTTAGTCCGGCAATTGAGATGCATCCAGGCATTACTACCGGCCGTACCGGGAAATATCGTTTAGGTAAAACCAGTCCGGTTTTCAATGAAGAGGGCCGTTCTATTTTATCGGTAGAAGATTTAGCGATTGTAATTGCTGATGAGCTGGAAAATAACACGCACCACCAGGAGCAGTTTACGGCAGGATATTAGCATGATGGAAAGGAAATGGATGAGGGGTTTAATTGTTCATTAGCCATTAGTTCACTGGTCATTAGTAGAGATCAGTTTTTTAGCCAAAAACAAAGGAGTTGGATGACAGGTTAAGATAAATCGTCATCTCGACCGCAGTGGAGAGATCTTTTAAACATAGTGAAAAGATCTCTCCATTCCGCATTGCTTCTGTCGAGATAACGCCAATTTTTAATATCCTGTTATTGGTAACTGATAACTGAAAATTGATAACTGAAAACTGCCTCATTTTCCTTTTTCCCATTAAGTTCTTATCTTCGTGGCATGTATCGCCTTATTAAACCAATATTCTTTAAATTTGATCCTGAAAACGTACATTATTTTGTAGTCAAACGGTTAAAATGGTTTAATGATAATTTTCCGCTGGGCAAAACCATTATCCGTAGCAGTTTTGATGTGCACATTAAAGGCCTGGAACGAGAGGTTTTTGGCATCAAATTTAGAAATCCTGTTGGTTTGGCTGCCGGATTCGATAAAAATGGCGAATACGTAGAGCCTCTTAGTAATTTAGGTTTCGGATTTATAGAAGTAGGTACGGTAACCCCAATGCCACAGCCTGGAAACGATAAACCGAGGATGTTCCGCCTGCCTAATGATGAAGCCTTAATTAACCGGATGGGCTTTAACAATAAGGGGGTTGATGTAATGGCAGAACGTTTGCGTCTGCTAAAAGATAAACACCCTGATATTGTTGTGGGTGGAAATATCGGTAAAAACAAGGCAACTCCAAATGAAGATGCGGTAAGCGATTACATTAAATGTTTCGACCGTCTGTTCGATGTGGTAGATTATTTTGTGGTGAATGTAAGTTCGCCAAATACCCCAGGCTTGCGAGAACTGCAGGAAAAAGAGCCCCTTAAGAAAATTCTGAATACCTTACAGGAGCGCAACCGAAAAAACGATATTTCACGTCCAATTCTATTAAAAATTGCGCCTGATTTAACGGATGCACAATTGGACGATATCATAGAGATTGTCGCAGAAACGAAGATTGCAGGCATTATTGCCACCAATACCACCATCAGCAGGGAAAACCTGGCCACAGAGCAGCAATTAAAAGCCGAAACAGGCGGATTGAGTGGGAAACCCGTTAAAGAACGCTCTACTGAAGTCATTCGTTATCTTTCAGAAAAATCGAATAAAGCTTTCCCGATCATTGGGGTGGGCGGGATACACTCGGCCAAAGATGCGCAAGAGAAACTGGATGCTGGTGCCAGTCTGATTCAGTTATATACTGGTTTTATTTACGAAGGACCGGGGTTGATCAAAAGTATCTGTAAAGCGCTGGTTTAAAGGAGACTTAACCCTGATCCAATAGCTATCTGAGGTATTTCCGGGTTTTGAAATAAGTTCAGCATGATGAGTTTGTTAGATCATAGCCGGAATATGTTAGTCTTCACATTTTGGAAATGAACGTCAGCATTCCATTGGCTGTGCCAGTCCCGCTATCGCTTCAAAGCCTTGGCTCGTTCCTCGCCTTCGGGTTTTACGCTAAATCGGGTTTATTTAACTAAGGTTTGAGGTTTTTACATTCTTTATTTAAAAGGTTATCATCAATATAAAATTGTCATCCTGAGAAGCCTGCCTGCAACATGCAGGCTATCTTTAAATAATAATCTCTTGTATGAAAGATTGCTTCGTCGTTTCTCTTAGCAATGACGATCAATCTAAAGAAAGCTGTCAATGATTCTTTTGTAGTGTACGCTAGTATGATGTCCTAATTACGCATTTTGTTATTCTGCGTGGTAATTTATGGTTACAAAAGTTATGATTGATAGATGATTTTTATTAAGTGATATCCCTAAGAAAACGTCATTCCCAACTTGATTGGGAATCACGAAGTGCTCATGAATACCATTGAATAAAAAAAATACTTATGAATAATCTTAATGCAAGCGCTTTAAGATTAGCTTCGCTGAGCACTTCGTGGTTCCCGCCTGCGCCTACCGTGTGGACACAATTAATCATAATATTTTCTGCCGCTCTATGTCGCGGTGGCATGGTAGTTTTTCGCAGTTTGTGTTGTTTTTAGTTGTGGTCAAGAATGCTGCGCATTTTGGAGCGCCAAAGTACCCAAAGCGCTATGTCAATCCAGCAATGAGCCTTTTGCACGATCCCATACGCATCAAAAAAACAGCGGCACTTCGTTTTGTGTTCAATTTTTTTTATAAAAATTAAATCATCGTTATGAACACAAAAGCACTGCGTTTCAGGTTTGTTAGTGCCAATTTACCTGGGACTACAACTGTTTTTTTGATTTCCCCTGGCTCTTGGGATTAACAGCGTCCTTAGTCAAAATCTGTGCTTTATTAAAGTTGCCTAGCAAACTGTCTAAACTATTCTTAAAAGACGTGTCCACACGATAAGCCTACGTGGGAATGACGACCGAGCTAGTAGATGCTGTGACTGACAGCCTGTCGAAGGTCTTTCCATAAACAAAAAAAGCATCCTTTGATCAGAAGGATGCTACGAGATTAATGACTATTATTTTCTGAACTTTAACCTTCTTTCAAGATATTTTATCTTCTGGTTTTGTTCCGTGATTTTTTTATTAAGGTTAATGATATAAAGCGTCATTTCTTCCGTTTTTTGCAATAGTTTCATTTGAAATTCTTTCATTTCCAATCCATTATCAATCATATCTTTTTCTGAGGCAATTTCAGGAAGATGTTGTTTGGTAGTGACAAACTTTTCAAGTTCATCAAGTTGCATTAATTTGTAATTTTTGTTAAAAACAAAATCGCAGCCTTGACTGATACAGACTTTTACTTCTTTTGCCCTGATTGTTCCGCTTACGTCTAGCCTAACGGTAGGATTATCAACACCTATACCTACATTTCCATCTCCACGTACGATAAATTGAGTACTATTACCAGCTCCAATATCCCTGATTTTAAAGAAGGAACTCCTTGCAGCGTTTTGAGATGTTCCAAAAGATTGCACGTCAATATTTAATGCATTAATCTGATCTGCACTGCTTGGCGTATTTATTGTTGCCTTCAAGCAATTTAATGCTTTTGCATTGAAATCCGCGTCAGTATTGTTTAGATTTCCAGAATGCCAAATCCTGTTCCAGCCTTTCCACGAATAAGACCATCTTCCGAAATAAAGTTCGTTCGTTGCAATAGGGTTTGTAATACTTACATAGTTATTTGCGTCATAGCCAAAATTTAATCCATGGTAGTACGAAACTCCAAATGTATTATTTGCCGGATTAGCTGCAAACCATTGGCCGTTAACCGTTGCGAATGCGTTTAGGTTAGTTTCTACATTGTCTTTAGAAAATTGAGCATTTACGACGAGTGCTTTAAATAGGATAATAACTAAAATTGATAAGCGTTTTTTAGTTTTCATGTTTAAATAATTTGTTTTAAAAATAAAATATAAGATATAAAAAAAGCATCCTTTGATCAGAAGGATGCTTTAAATTTTTTAGCAGAATTTCTAAAAACTATTTTGCCAAAGCAGCTAAAACAGCGTTGTTTTTAGCTAATTGATCGTTTTTAGGTTGTGCAGAGCGACTTCCTAACTCGATGTTAGTTGCTCTTTTTAAAAATGCTACCTCTTGGTGAGCTGTATTTTTATTTCTTCTGTCTTTTCTTTTTAATCTGGTAACTGCCATGGTAATAACCTTTTTAATTATTTTATTTGTACAAATGGAGGTCGAGAGCGGATTCGAACCGCTGTAGAAGGTTTTGCAGACCTCTGCCTAGCCACTCGGCCACTCGACCTTAAATTCAAGGCTGCAAAAATAGCAATTATTAGTTAGCGCGCAAACATTATTTCAATAATTATCTAATTTAATTGCGAACTCGCACTAATTCAGCACAAAAGATTGCTGCACTTACGGCCACGTTTAATGATTCGGCTGCTCCAACTCTTGGAATAGTGACCGGCTTATTTATTTTTTTGATCACCTCTGCCGATATGCCCTTTCCTTCATTACCTAAAATTACCAGTCCTTCCGTTCCCCATTGCGTTTTGTAAATGGATTCCCCATCTAATAAGGCACCAAATACGGGGAGGGTATTGTTCTCCAGTAAGGCTGGCAAATCTGCTTCATGGATATTGATCCGTGCCAGAGAGCCCATGGTGGCCTGTACCGTTTTCGGATTGAATATTTCTACACAGTCTGGAGAACAGATGATATTTTTAAAACCAAACCAATCTGCCGTACGGATAATGGTGCCCATATTGCCTGGATCCTGAATGCCGTCTAATACCAAAGTAAACTGATTTTTTAGCTCTTTTAGTGCCAATTCTTTGTTTTTAGGAATATGAACAAGCGCCAGAAAGCCCTGTGGGGTTTGCAGCGTACTAATCTTCTCTAATTCGGCGTTCTTTACTTCAAATAAGTTTATATTTGCAGGCAATTTGGGTAACAAATGATATTGCTCGCTGTTATAAAATATAGTGTGGATCTGGTAGCTTGACTGGAAAAATTCCTGTATGGATTTTATACCTTCAACAATAAACAAACCATGTTCTTTACGATATTTTTTTTGATGTAACGATTTTATAAAACTAATCTGTGATTTTGAAAGCATACCAAAACTCAATATATATTAAACTGAAAAGCACTGCAATATTACTATTTATTATTGTTTTAATTCAGGCCTGCTCATCAACTAAGTACATTGCAGACTATCAGTCGATAGTGAAAAAGGTAACTATCGATAGTGTGGATGCTAAATTTGAAGAACAGGCTTACAATTATGTGCAGAAAGATATCAGGCCTGCTTCTAAGCTAAGTATCCAGGTACCATTATACAACCTGTTTAATACTAAAGATGGCCGGTATAAAACGAGCGATATCAAACCCTTTGGTACGCCACCCGCCATTCTGGATAGCACGCTGGTCGAGATTTCGAGAACACAGATACAGAAGTTTTTAAAAAGCAAGGGCTACCGCCGGGCCGATGTAAAGGCAGCGATAAAGGTTGCAGATAAAAAAGCCGAAATTGTGTTCACGGCAAAACCGGGACCTGCTTATTTTATAGATAAAATTTCCGATTCGATACCCAATGCGAACATTAAAAACCTTTACGAATCGAATAAAGCGAAAATAAGCCATCTGCACACCGGAATGCAGTATGATGAAGATTCGTTAACGTACGAAAGGGAACAGATTTACCGCATCATGAAAGAAAACGGTTATTTCTATTTCTTAAGACCCTATGTTAATTTCGATGTTTATGGTGCCGAACCTACTTCAAAAACCAATAAAATTGACCTGAACCTGAATGTAACCAACCCCAACGACGGCGAACATAAGCAGTTCAATATTGGATATACCCACATGATTATTGCGCCTAACCCGGATGGCTTCCCGGATTCGGTACGTTATAAGCTCAATAAAGACACCATTAACGGTATCATTTTTACCGATTTTTCCAAGCGCTACCGCAGAAACCCCATTGTAAGGTATGATTTTTTGAAACAGGGCGATCTTTATGATATCCGAAATGAAAACCTTACTTACGATCGGTTGTATGAACTCAATATTTTTAAAAATGTAAAGATTGATTATTACCGTAGAGATAGTACTTCAAACAAAATAAATACGGTAATTCAGCTTATTCCACAAAAGGTGATGAGTAACCGCGTGGAAGGGGAGGTGCCTTTTAATGGCGGTACAGTAGGTTTTACCATCGGAAATACGTATACCAATAACAATATTTTCAGAGGGGCCGAACGATTTGAACTTCAGGTAAAAGGTGGTTTGCAATCAAGGATTGGCAACGGTGCCAAACCCTTTAGCGATATTTATCAGCGCGATTTTTCCATCAGTTCGAGTATCACCGTACCACGGTTGATGATTCCTTTCTATAATCCGGTTTTGGGAGGGAATGGCATGCCACACACTACTTTTGCATCAAGTTACATCTACGCACTACAAAAAGATGTTTCAGTAAGGAGGATCTTTATCAATTCAATTACTTACGATTGGTTTGAAACCAAATCTAAATTACATTCGTTTACACCTTTAAATTTCGAATACCGGTTTGGCTATTTAGACCCTAACGTTGATGCGCAAACCGTATTGAACAACCTTTATTATTCCACATTGTTAGGTCGTAAAGATTTAACACTGGGCATGAAATATACCTATACCTTAAATGCAAATAAATTAAATGAATACCGTTCTTTTGTTTATTTACGGGCCGGAATGGATATTGCAGGAAATATGTTGCAGGGAATATCCGGATTAATCGGGAAAAAAGGTGATCCTGCAAACAACAATCCAGCAAAAATACTGGGCCTGCCATTTAACCAATACATGCGTCCTGAAGTTGATTTGAGGTGGTATAAACATTTAGGCGGTGATCGGCAGTTTATTGCGCGTTTAAATGCAGGCGTAGCTTATGCTTATGGAAATTCAGTATTAACCGGTATACCTTTTGAAAAGCAGTTTTTTGCTGGTGGATCAAGCGGGATAAGAGCCTGGCAGGCGAGAACCATTGGGCCCGGGAACTATGATAGAGGTCTTTTACGGAGTGATACGCTAAGGAGAGCATTTTTTGGGCTCGACCAACTCGGAACCATGAGGATTGAAACCAATTTTGAATACCGTTTTACCGTTGCGAAAAAGTTTTTAGGTGCGACTTTAAAAGGTGCTGCATTTGTTGATATCGGTAATGTATGGAACCTGAGGAAGGGCGAGTCGATTCTTGTTGCCAATCCTTCACTTGACGAGCAAACCATATTTAGATTGAGTAAATTAGCGCAACAGTTAGCCGTTGGTACGGGTGTAGGGCTGAGATATGATGTGCAATATTTTGTTTTCAGGTTTGATGTCGGGTTAAAACTCAAAGATCCCCAGTTCGCAGGTTCGGATCAATGGGTCATCAGCAAGTTTTTATCTGGAGCAAGGGATTTTAAAAATACTTATAACGCCACGCATGGGCCTGATACCTATCGTTTTATCCAATACAATTTTGGTATCGGAATGCCGTTTTAATTAACCAAAAAGCGTTAAAGTTTTGGGTTTTGTATCGGGATCTTTAAAAGGCAATTCTTTAAAGGGTTGCCATCTTTTATCCACGTGCTTATAAACAGAAAAAGATGAAACCTCAAATTCGCGTTTAAATTTGCGGTCTTTAAATTCCGCGCAGATCTGTTTGAAAACGGGTTTTATGTCCCTGAATGCCAAAGTTAAATGTGGATTGAATTTTTCTTTTTTCCCGATCAGTTTTAAAGGTTGTAAGGTTTTGGTTATCTGTTTTTCCAGCAACATCAATCCTTCATTTTGTTCAACATCTAAATAAAAGGTATGTTCGGGGAAGGAGTTAAAATTTCGGAGCACCTGTGTAAATGGCTGATTAAAGGAGGCATCTGTCAGCGCTTTGAAAAAACGCTCTTCTGCACCATATCCTGAAAGTTTTACCGGAGGATATAAAGTAATGTGTGCCGGACGCTTTAATGATTCACGCACATTAAATTTATCTGCAATGTAGGTCCTAATTTCGTCGATATCTTCTGCAATAGAAACAGGAGGAACCAGGCATACTAAAAAAAGATTTTCCATAAAGCAAATTTACTAAAAATATTAGTAAATAAAAATGGGCTTGAGCAAATCCTCTGTGCTGCGGTTAGTATCTGCACTAACCAATTCCGTGGTCTGTGTCCTCACAGATCACTTAAGTTTTTAGCCACTGAAACACGGATTGGCACGGAGAAGTTCGATAGCATTACAGACTCCGGTTCAATAAACCCCTACCCGTTGCAGGCGGGGCGACCGGCAGCGTTACCCCGGTTTAAGCGGAATTTAATTTATCCAGGATTTACCGGGGTTAAGCAAAGGGCGGGACTGGCGGTACCGAAGGACTACAGGTACTGCTTTTCTAAAAAAAATAGAAATTGCATTAGACCTTTTGCGATAAACAATGATGTCAATCGTTAAAAGCGATTTGCTATTTTCACACTCGTTGAAAGGAGCATGAGCATGAGTTTGTGATGATTATAATTGTTTTCGTGTCAGTTAGTAACAACTGACACCACAAATATTTCGTTAATTGACCCGTGTTAACTAAACCCGACCGGCAGCGTTACCCCGGTTTAAGCGGAATTTAATTTATCCAAGATTTACCGGGGTTAAGCAAAGGGCGGGACTAGCGGAACCGAAGCACCACAGGTACTGCTTTTCTAAAAAAATAGAAACTTTTGTGATAAACAATAATGTTAATCGTTGAAAGCGACTTGCTATTTTCACACTCGTTTGAAACGAAAACGAGCATGAGCTTCTCTTTTTTACACCTTACTTAACCATTCGAAAGCCTCGCAATAAAGATTGCTTCGCCGGCTGAAGAAGCCGTTTCGCAATGACGATTTTAGTCGGGGAAATCAGACCAGATTCTTCAAGCCGTCAAAAATACTTTCGAAAAAAGTAGAAAGATTTAATCCGTTACTATGGTTGAAATATACAAATACCAGGAGTACGATTACCACAAATATAATGAGCTTACGGAAGGCAAAGGCCATAACAATCAGTAAAATAGGGATGATGAATAACCATAAACTATTGATGGTGTAAGGACTTAAATCGGTATCTTTTTTATAAACATAAACAAGTTTGCTATGTGTGCCGGCGTCGTTTTGGTGTTTGATATAAACAAAAGTAGATTTATCGATCGGTAAAGGCAGCACCGCTATGCCATCATTAAATTTTAATACCTGGGTAAAGCCACTTACACTAAAGGTATAGGTTCCGTTAATATTCTCGTTGGGGTTGTTCAAAGAATCGGCTGCTATGATGGCCAGTTTACTGTTTTTTAGCAAATTCTCTTTTACCAGAAAATTATTGATTGATGCGTTTTGTGCAAAGCCGAAAAGTCCGTTTATACACAGCAAAAACAAGAGTACGATTCGTTTCATTCGATAGAACGTTTATTGTAAATTAAATAACCGATATGCAATAATACGCCATTTCTTTTAATAGCATCATTATATAAATTATAACTTAGGCTAACCGGGCCCAGAGGTGAGTGATAAACCAGACCAGCGGTACCTGCATAACGTAATTTTGTAATGGCCTTTGCATAACTGATGTCCTGGAAATTATTCAGCTCAAATTCTTTATGCGGTAAAAATAAATAACCCTCTAATCTAAAATCAAGGTTTTTTTTAACATTATAAATGTTTTTTATTCCGCCAGCGGCATAGGTGGTCGCCCTAAATTTATCCAGGAACAGCGAGCGGCTATCTTGCAGCGGGTAAAAAGCCGGAGCGGTTAAAAGCGTTGCGTAATAGTTGCTAAATAAGGGCTGATTCGAAATTACACCTTCAACAATGTAACCCAGCGTATATTTGTTGAGGTGTAAAAAATAGTTCTCCTGCGTAAGCTTAATACTGGCCCAATGGCGTAGCTGGCTACTGCCAGGGATTTTCACAAAACCAGGGGTATTCCGGAAAATGTTACCGGGATTATAATTTTCGCGACCGGTGGTGTAATTAAAACTTAACGAAAAGCTTTGACCATTGGTGGCGTATTGTTTTCTGTTCAGCGAATTCTTTTCCAGGTTTAACGAGCCCCTGAAGCCATTAAATATAGTTTGATCTAAGAAATCGCCTACTGCAAAGGTATTATTTGGGCTGTAGCGGTCATTATTGTTGATAAAGTTAGCATGGAGCACAATTTTGGTGTTGTAATTTAATGGCATTCCCATCATCAGATCGATCTTCCGGTCTGATTGTTCGATATAAGTGGGATGTGGGTTTTCAATAAAAATCTGGCTGGTATTATAAAAATTCCAGTGATTATAGGTTAGCTCCGCAGCAAGAAACAGGGGGAGCCTGGTTGGATAATCTACCCGTCCATTCACTTGTACCGATTCGTAAAAACGGCCGGAGTAAAAGCTGGTTCCGAAAGTGTAAGATTTGCGGTTGAGGTAATTGTATTGCGCACCCAAAAAAACGTTACTGATGGGCCTGGTTGAAATATTGCCACCCAACTCGAGCTTAAAACTCTTTTTGGGCTGGGCCACTACTTCAAAGGTATAGCTGTCTGTTGCAGCCTGGTAAGAAATTTTGGGATATACCGTTTCAAAAGTTTGGTCGGCAACAAGTTTGTAATACCCACGTTTAACATCTTGCAGGTTAAAAGTAGTTTTATCGCTTTTGAAAAGCCTTTCTACATATCTTTTTTGCTGGTTGTTTACGCCGGTTACGATGATGTTGCTGAATCTGAGATCTGGTTTTCTCGAATTAAATTTTTCCCTTTTCTGTGCCAGTTCTTCATCGCTCACCCTTCTGCTGATCAAAGCTTTAATCCTTGGCATATCAGCCATGGTGGCATCATATCCTTTTTTGATCAGCTCCGCTACCGGAGCGAAGTTGGTTACGCTGTAAGAGGCTAAATCTGGCTGGATATATACACCGTTTTTACCGATCATGGTAGAGTCTGATTTAGATAGGAACATGTATACCAGAAAGCGGTTCATTAAACGATCGTCTATGTTTTTAGGATATTCGTTATAGGTTTTGGAAGAAACATTGGCCCCAATCATATAATCGGGCTTAAAATCTCTTTCCATTACGTCTGCCGGGAAATTATTGTAAAGGCCACCGTCAAAAACATACTTGCCATCTAATTTAATTGGCCTGTAGATAATGGGTACCGTCATGGTGGCCCTTACGGCTTCAGCCAAACTTCCTTTACTTACCGTGATGCTTTTTTGCGAAAGCACATCGGCAACCATACAGCGATAGGGAACAAACAGGTTATCGAAATTATCTTTGGAAACGGCTGAGGCCTGTGAAAAAAGCTCCAGAAAGGCAAAATTTAAGGGAATATCATTAATCAGATTGGAACGGAAGCTAAAATGAAAACCCGTATCAATGGCTACTTTTGCAGTAAGCATGGAGGCATTGGGTGCATTTTTCTGGAAATAATACGTATAATCACTTGTGTACCGTCCGTTTACCCAGTTCTGAAAGTCGTTACTCAGGGCTATTTCCTCAATCTGTTTTGGACTATAGCCAGCCGCATACATGGCGCCAACGATCCCACCCATAGAGGTGCCGGTAATGTAATCGATAGGAATGTGGTTTTCTTCAAGGGCCTTTAGCGTACCAATGTGCGACAATCCTTTAGCACCACCGCCACTAAATACGAGACCTACCTTTTGCGCCTGCAATTGGCTACAACACAGAACGAACAGGATCAGCAAATATCTTTTAAAAGTTACCACCCCTAAAAATAAGTGTTTTTCTTTTAAAATCAGTTCAATATGAAAATGTTATAAGTTAAAAATGTGGCAAAACTTACCCACATGATGTATGGGATAAAAAGTATTCCGGCCCATTTATTGATTTTATAAAAAGTGATGGCATTAATAACGATCACCAGCAACAGTAAAATGATTTCTGCCAGCGCAAAACCTATTTCATGCAGATAAAAGAAAATGAATGACCAGGCGAGATTTAAAATCAGCTGGATGAGGTAAATGGCAACTGTACGTGGAAAATGAACAATTTTATCACGTCTTACCCAAACGAGGTAGGCTGCAATACCTATTAAGATATAAAGGCTGGTCCAAACCGGTGCAAAAAGCCAATCTGGCGGATTAAACGATGGTTTATTTAATGTTGGGTACCAGGTTTTGACCGATTGAGCAGTAGCCCATCCGCCCAATGCGCCAACACCCAGTGTGATGGCAATATTAATAATAAAAGCCAGCGGTTTGAATTTCATTCGATAAATTTGAGTTTAAATACGCATAAAACCAAAATATTTTAATTATCTGCCTATACCGGGTACTACGGGTAAACTCTCATTACCATCATTTCCAACACTCTGAACGGCGAATAAATAATTGTCTTTACTGTAGGGCAATCTTAATTCGGTAGCGGAAGTGAAAAATTTCTTTTCCCAAACAGCGCTGCTGGTTTCGCGCACTAATACATAATAGCCTTTCACCGTACCATTAAGGGGTGCTTTCCAGTATAAAAAAGTCGAGTTGCTCAGGTTTTTAACGTCAACCTTTACTTCGGTTGGGCTTGAAGGGGCTTTGGCCAGATTGGCTAAAACAGCAATATTTACACCTGTGTTTTTGCGTAAATATTCAAAATCCATAAATTCCTGCAGATCGCCATACCGCACACCATTTTCTGTTCTAAGATCTTGATGCTGATGATCGAAGTTCTCGTTCATTTCGGTGATGCGTACGGCTGTAAAACCATTTTCTACGAATGGGGTATGGTCTCCGCCACGTAGAAACCGGTCGTTTCTGTAAATTAATTTAACTTCTAACTGATCTACATAACGCTCGCCTATTTCTTTAACATAACGTGCCAACTGACGGCTTTTACCATCGTTCTCCAAGCCAAACTGGCGGATACTTTTGGCATTTTTATCCAGCTCGAAACTGGGTAAACCCTCACTAAATACACGCAGCCTGGTATTATCAATAATTTGTGTTTCGCTGCTATTGTTACTGCCAATCATATCATTGTTCAGCATGGCATCCACGTTCCAGTTTTCTTTTTTAGCTTTTGCTGCCATAAAACCAGAACCCAGTAGAGATTGTTCTTCTCCGCTTACGGCTACAAATATGATGGTTGCCGGAAATTTATACTGACTCATAATTCGTGCAGCCTCTATTACGCCTGCTACTCCGCTGCCATCATCGTTAGCGCCCGGCGCATCGCTGGTTCTGTTCATCACATCCGTAACACGGCTATCCAGGTGTCCGCTTACTACATAAACCCGTTTATCGTTGGTATCCGTGCCTTTTAATATGGCTACGGCATTACCTAAAAGTGTAGGCTGATCTACTCTTTTACCGTCAGGTTTGAAGGTAATGGTATCCAGGTACGCAGTAAGCCTGCCATCACTTTGCTTCGCAAACTGGTTAAATTTATTCAGCACCCAAGTTCTGGCCGCTCCGATGCCTTTTGTTTTACTTTTAATATCGCTAAGGGTGTTTCTGGTTCCGAAAGAAACCATTTTACTGATGTACGATTTTAGCGAATCGGGATTTACAGTCTTAACCATTTTATCGATATCCTGATTTCGGTTAACCACAACCTGAGCCTGTAGCGATGAACTAATGGCAACAAAAGTAAGTAGGGTATAGGCTTTTTTCATTTGAGGAGGCTTTTTTGGAAACTAATGATTTTATTTATAACGAAGATATTAAATGATTGCCGGAATGTGAATGGCTAAAAATTAAAGGCATGTAACAATTCGGCGTAAAAAAGCCCTTTAGAGGCATTAAATTACACAAGGTAATGGATTTCTTCTGAAATACACTATGTATTTAGATCGGTAAAGTCAGTTATATTCTTTTTATCGTATTAAATTACAATTGTATCCAGATTTAAATACCCTTCTGGAAGCATTTGGACATAAAAAAGGCTCTTTGAAACGAATCAAATGGCCTTGACTTAATTTCGATATTACTTTGTAACTGCTGATGTTATTTCGTGTGTTCGGCTCCAATTGCCAAAAGCTTTTTTTGCTGAAGCTTTAGCTGTATTTAAATCAATATCGCCTGCAATGGTCAGAAATGTTTTTTCAGGAGAAATCTGGTTATAAAAGTTTTTAACATCGGCCAGTGTTAAGGCGTTGATCGAATTTTCATTTACCGTTTGATCATAATCATGATCTTGTTGCTTTATGCTGGCCATCAATTTAGCTTTTGCCACTTCAAAGGTAAGTTGATCAAAGCTTGCATTTTGAATTACCGAAGCCATCTGTGTCAGGTCTTTCTCCAGGTCAGTATTTAACGTGGCCAGCTTACCACTATTGTCTTTAAAACTGATGTTGGGGCTTTTACTTGCATTTTCATTTAGCACGGCATTTAATAGCTCAACTATACCGTCTTTTTTAGTGTCAAATGCTTTGATATCCAAGGTGAAACTGGAATAGGCCTTCGGCGATTTATTATTTTCTGAAATAATAATGTTCATGCCATTCTTAAGTTTGTAACCCACCGGCTCTTTAAAAGTCTGTGCTTCGACTGTAAAAATGGAAAGGACAGCAACAGTAGAAAGTACAATTGTTTTGATTTTGTTCATTTTGTTTTTTTATTGATAATAAGGATAATCGTCAGTAGATCTTTTGGCATGACAAATCATTGATTTTTCAATGCATTGAGCATAAATGGTGAGATTTACAAGAACTGGCCTATATACGTTGCTACATCCGAAATGGATTTTGGCAAACGGATATTTTATTCATTTCGTTCATTATGCTATTCCGAATTATTTGCGCCGCATTAATTATATTATTTGAGACAGCGACCTTTAAGGTCGATAATTAGCAAAAAGTTGATTCACCTTTAGAAACTGGTTGACAAAGACGAAAATATCAATAGGCCGGAGGAGACTGGCTATTATAGCGCGTACTGTGGCGTCCCTGTTATTGGATAATGGAACATTAACAATAGGTTATTTTTCCAAAGGCAGGACGATTGCCTGGTTCATTCAAACAAAATTACAACAATACAACAATTTAGGCGCGCAATATTTATCAATAAAAGTATCTTTGCTGCTATGCAATTGGCCAAAGAGGTTAAATATTTAATTCACAAGGAAGTATTGTTAGAGTGGCGCTCCAAATATACCATTAACGGTGTATTACTTTATGTGGTCTCTACCATTTTTACATGTTACCTCTCTTTTGTTAGCCTTGGCGATAAATTAACCTGGAACGCACTCTTTTGGATCATTATGCTTTTTGCCTCGATCAATGGCGTATCGAAAAGCTTTTTACAGGAAACCAAAGGTCAGCAGTTATATAGTTATGTATTGGCCAGTCCGGCTGCAGTGTTAATATCCAAAACGGTGTACAATACACTACTGATGTTGGTCCTTACTACTATTGCTTTAGGTTTTTATACTTTGGTTTTTGATTCTTTTACGCCGCCCGATCTATTGCTGTATTATGTAGCTGTATTATTGGGTAGTATCAGTTTTTCTACTGTATTTACCATGGTTTCGGCCATAGCGAGCAAAGCGGGTAACGGTGGGATGCTGATGGCTATTTTAAGCTTTCCGATCATTATCCCGGTATTGATTCTGCTAATTAAACTGGCTAAAAATGCGGTTGATGGTCTGCCATGGGAGAATAGTTACGATGAAATATCGATGTTGCTGGTGGTGAATGTACTTGTGGTTGCAACCTCTTTACTGTTATTTCCTTACCTTTGGAGGGATTAAAAAATGATTAAATGAATGATTGAATTATAAAATGAGAAATTCTTTATGATTATTTAAGTCAGAAAAAAAGACCATTCTCTCCTTCAAAGCTCAATCATTCAAAATTATATATGTATGCATAAAACTTGGTGGAAAATTTTAGGTTCGGTTTTGGTAATTTATACGGCAATAGCGGGTTTATTGCTCGGCGTACCACATTTGCCGATATTGAACGAAACGATAAGAAATCTTTATTTTCACGTGCCCATGTGGTTTGCTATGATTGTACTGTTTTCGATCTCAGTCTTTTATAGTATAAAATCGTTGAGTACGAAAAGTGAAATTGATGATATCAAAGCTGTTGAAAGTGTTAATGCCGGTATTATTTTTGGTATTCTAGGTTTAATTACCGGTGCCATTTGGGCTAAATTTACCTGGGGACAGTTCTGGAGTTTCGATCCTAAACAGAATTTTGCAGCCATTTCAATATTGCTGTATTTTGCTTATTTAATTCTTCGCAATGCGATTGATGAAGAACAAAAAAGAGCAAAGATTTCTGCCATTTACAATATTTTTGCCTTTCCGATGATGGTGGTATTGCTTTTTGTTTTACCCCGGCTAAAAGATTCCTTACATCCGGGCAATGGCGGTAACCCTGGTTTTAACAGTTACGATTTGGATAGTCGCATGCGCATGGTGTTTTACCCTGCATGTTTGGGCTGGATCCTGATTGGCTATTGGGTATATACCATTCGTTTCAGAATACGTACTATTGAGAACAAACAACAACATAACTAAAATGAAGAAAATATTTTTCTCCCTGATATTAATGATGGCCACTATGCAGTTATTTGCGCAAGATAATGGCGTAGAAATGGCCGATAGTCTTCGTAGCAATGGAAAAATTTACGTAGTGGTTGTCTGTATCGTAATTATTCTAGTAGGTTTGCTCGCATACCTTTTCTCCATCGATAGAAGATTAAAAAAAATCGAAAAAGAAAACCACATCAGTGATAAATAAAGGATCGTAATTGCGATAGTCCGGATAATTTTTTAAAGGGGATCAATATCAGTTGATCTCCTTTTTTATGGTGCGCCGGGCATGGCAATCGACTATAGGGTTAGAGTCCCGAACACGCTTAGCAGTAGGAAGTGTTAGCTAAAGACAAGGGTGTCGTGGGTGACTGCGAATCTGAAGGAAGTCGGCGGCAAATATGGGGGCTTACGAACAGAAACTGTATATGAGGCGGATCTAGTCTGGGTGATGTTGCCATACAAACAGAAGCCCAGTACTGCACGGAGACTATTACGTAAATACAGAGGCCACATCCATAGGAAGTAGATTGTCTTACCCCGGGAGATCTGAATGAGTTCTGTCAAGAGTAAGCGCGATTACAGGAGAGGAAACATTTGGCGGGGACGTTCAATGGCTCACTCAGAAGTCAGCAGCGGTCGTAGTACTGCATTTTAAGGTGCAGGAAGGACCAAATGTTGAAATGGCAAAGGAAACAGGAAGTTTATGGCAGAGCGTTTACAGTGGAATTACATTAGAGAACTGCTTATATGAGGGTAGGACGGAATCCGAGAGTAAAATATAAGAGGAGCTGAGCCGAGCCGTGCAACCAATGTGCACAATGCCTGGCAATAGGTGAATATCATCGGTTGTCAAGAGATACTGTTTCAACAAACCGCTGTATACCGAACGGTACGTACAGTGGTATGAGAGGACAGATAGGGAACTAATCCCTATCTTCCTACTCGATTCTTATTTTTTGGTCTGAAATTATGATATTGATAATTTCAGCTGTTTTTTTGTTTGTTGATTAATCAGTATCGTAAAAAAACAGACCTGTGGATATTTTTTTTATAATTTTTTTTCGTCAGATTAAGCCGCGAAAAAACCTATTAAATTAGTAGTTTTATTCCTGTCGAAGGATGGGTATATAGCTGTTTAAACCTATTTAAATATTGTTTTTGAACAGATCTGCATCATCGGTATAACGCCTTTTACATGCGCTATATAAGGTGGTGTTAGCTGTACACTAAGTATTTTTGCATTTGGATATGTGCATTTTTTTTAGGCAATTTTGCACCGAAAACTTATTCAATATAAAAAATAAATAATGGCTAATCTAGCAGACGAGAACAAGTTCTTTGCAGATGTTTGTAAGAACTTTGACAGTGCGGCTCAATTTACCAATCATCCTGAAGGTTTATTGAACCAGATTAAAACATGTAATAGTGTATATCGTTTCCAGTTCCCCATCCGCCGTGGAAATGGTTTTGAAGTAATTGATGCCTGGCGCGTAGAACACTCTCACCACATGAGCCCTACCAAAGGGGGGATCCGTTACAGTGAAATGGTAAACGAAGATGAGGTTATGGCGCTGGCTGCCCTGATGACTTACAAATGTGCTATTGTTAACGTTCCATTTGGCGGTGCAAAAGGCGGTATCAAAATCAACACCAAACAATACAGTGTTGCCGAACTGGAAACCATTACCCGTCGTTATACAACTGAATTAATTAAGAAAAACTTTATCGGTCCCGGCATTGATGTTCCTGCTCCTGATTATGGATCTGGTGAACGCGAAATGAGCTGGATTGCCGATACTTATATGACCATGAATCCTGGTCAGCTCGATGCTTTGGGCTGCGTTACCGGTAAGCCGATTGCTTTGCACGGTATCCGTGGCCGTAAAGAAGCTACCGGCCGTGGCGTAGCTTATGCCGTACGTGAATGTGTTGAAGTTGCAGAAGATATGGCTAAGTTAGGCTTTAAAGCCGGTTTGGGCGATAAAAGGGTAATTGTTCAGGGATTAGGTAACGTGGGTTATCACTCTGCTAAATTCTTGTCTGAATTTGGAGCAACAATAGTTGGCCTTTGTGAATTTGAAGGTGCGATTTACAATCCTGATGGATTAAACGTTGATGAAGTTTTTGCACACCGTAAAAACACAGGTTCAATTTTAGATTTTCCAGGTGCCACCAGCTTTAAAAATTCAATGGAAGGTTTAGAGCAGGACTGCGATATCATCGTTCCGGCGGCTTTGGAAAACCAATTTACAGAACTTAATATCCGCAACATTAAAGCGAAAATTATTGCAGAAGGTGCTAACGGACCAACTACACCAGAAGCTGAAGCCATTTTTACCGAAATGGGTGGTATCATCATTCCTGATATGTATTGCAACGCGGGAGGTGTTACGGTTTCTTATTTCGAATGGTTGAAAAACCTTTCTCACGTGGCTTTTGGTCGTATGGAGAACCGCTATGCAGCTAACTCAAATGCGAATCTGATCAATACTTTAGAAAACCTGACCGGTAAAACCATTCTTCCTGAACACCGTTTGATGATTGTTAAAGGCGCATCTGAAATGGAACTGGTTAATTCTGGTTTAGAAGATACGATGATCCATTCGTACCACGAAATCCGCGAAACGTTGATGACCAAACCTGGTACCAAAACATTAAGAACGGCTGCTTTCGTTAATTCGATTGATAAAATTGCGGTTTCTTACATGAATTTAGGTGTTTGGCCATAAGGACACAAAGCCGAAAGACTAAAGCTTAAAGCGAAAATCCCTGCAGATGTAACATTTGCAGGGATTTTTTTTACTTGCCAGTTTTGCTTACTGTTCTTTAACAACCAGACGTTTTCTATTTATCCGGCTTTTAAAACAAGCACTAAGAGATAATACTCAACTCTTCTAAATCCAGCCTCCATTCTTCTTTCCTGATCACTTCATCATCGTATTTTTTGTTGCGTTTTAAATGATGTAACTCATCGCGCTGAATTTGAATTAAGGCCAGCACGATTTCCCGGTAGGCTTTTAAATCTTCTTTATCAATTTCGCCTCTTCTATAAGCGTGGATATTATCCCTTTTTTCTTTTAAAGCATGTTGTAACTCTGCTTTTAGGTTAACCATTAACTCATTGTGGGTGCATTGGTGCTGATAATCGGCATTTAATTTATCTAAGGAAAGGTCTATCAATTTTAGTTTAATCTGGTTTGTCTGCTCCTGTTCCGTTAATTTGCTCTTAGGCTCCGGAATTTTGAGCCATTTGATTACCAGGGGAAGGGTAAGTCCCTGCAAAACCAGCGTAATGAAAATGACCACAAAAGTGATGAATAAAATCAGGTTCCTTAAAGGAAAAGCCACCGAATCAGAAATCATAACCGGAATGGAAAGTGCTGCGGCTAAAGATACCACGCCTCTCATCCCCGCGTAAATGATCACGACATATGAATGCCAGGTCATATCCCGGTAACGTATTCGTGTTTTTTTATTAAAGAGCAGTGTAATCTGAGCGGTTGAAACCAACCATACCATGCGGACAAAAAGTGCCAGTATGCTAATCCCGAATCCGTAACCGATAGCTTTGGTTATCGGATAATCAGGCCCTAAGCCGTTTACAATATCCGGTAGGGCCAGGCCAATTAATATAAATACAACACCGTTGAGCATAAATATTAATGATGACCATACGTTAACCGTTTTTATTCTGGAACTTGAGGTTAAGATGATATGTGATTGACTGGAGAGTAACAAGCCTCCTGATACAACTGCCATTACGCCAGACGCTTCAAAATGCTCGGCAGTGATGTACATAAAGTATGGCGTAAGTAAGGTCAGTACGGTATCAATATTATCGGTTGTTGGTAACCAACGGTGGATCACATAAAAAATACCGCCAACAGCAAGACCGATTAAAATACCAAGGCCAGCAACAGTAACGAAGCTTACCGCGGCATCCTGCATTACAAATGTTCCGCTAACTATAGTAGCTAATGCAAATTTAAACACAATTAAACTGGAAGCATCATTTACCAGACTCTCTCCTTCCAGTAAAGTACTTACCACCTTTGGAATCTTCATGCCTTTTAATACCGCTGCTGCGGCAACGGCATCTGGTGGCGAAACAATGCCCCCCAATAAAAAACCCAACGCCAGGGTAAAACCAGGTATAAATATTACAGATGCATAAGCAACCGCCACCGAGGTAATAAAAACCAAACCCACGGCCATTAAAAATATACCACCCTTAAATTCCCAAAAGTCTTTCCATGAGGTAAACCAGGCAGCTTCATAAAGTAAAGGCGGTAAAAAAAGCAGGAAAACAAGATCGGGATCAATTTTGATATGTGGAATACCCGGAATAAAGCCAATAAGTAAGCCGGCCAATACCAAAAAAATCGGATAGGAGATTTTGATCTTCTGGCCAACCATTACCAACAGGGTTACGCCTAAAAGTAAAACCAAAATAAGAATCAAATTATCATGAAGCATTTAAGATGTTTTTAGGTGATCAACTTACGAATATACCAACGTTTGATTAAGAAAATAAAGAACAGATACAACAGCGTATATTTATGCTTTTATTTTGGGAGTGATTTTACTTGCGTGCCGGAATATCAACAGATAAATTAAAATTTAAAGAGCTGTTGAAGCCATTTTCAAACATTTTTAAAAGTTGAATGAGGGCATTGGCATCTTTGTTTAAAAATAAAAGTTCCGATTCAAGTTTAATTTTGTCTTTCCCTGCGCTTTTTGCTTTAATCTCCAACTGACTAAAAGTACCCAGTTTGTCTGCAATCAATGGTATTGATGTTTGTTTAATTAACTTTTTGAAATCTACTTTAAAATAAAAGAAATCAGCAGATGATACCCTTTTTGAATCAGGTTTAGCATCCTTAACGGTAGTGAATAAAACGTTGCCATTACCACCTTTAAAATAAACCTGGTACAATGGAATCATTAAACTGCTAATCTTTCCGGTAGATTGATCCAGCGCACCCAGCGATTTCAGATAATTGCCTACTGCCTGATCATCGGCACTCAGATTGACGTTAACCGAAGGAATCTTATGGTCTTGAAGTATTTTTTTCTCTACCTGCTCAAAGTTTTCATTGTATTCGTAACCTACGATGGTATCTACCTGTGTAATGGTTTTTGTCCATTCAAAATCCATATAATCTTTGTAAAACCTGAAAAAACTATCCTTTGATAGTAACGAGGGATTTACGGTTTGATTTTTCTTAATAAAATCCGGTTTGATTTTTCCGTTTAACCACATACCCAATGTACTTTCTGGATTTAACATCCGATGCCTGGGTTGTACAGCAGGCTCTATCCATTTATTCTCGAATTCACCGCTGAAATCAATTTTTCCATCTGTAAAATTAATCCTGCTTAAATTTTCTGCATTTTGAAAAGAGAGGTGATCGGAAAGACTGGTCATTTGTGCAAACTTGCTATCACTAATTTTAACCATGTTTTTCTGATCCTGGATCTCGTACAGTATGTTTTTTACCGGCTCCTTCGCCATGGTGAATGCGAAGCTTACAGTTGTTTTGTTAAACAGAACACAAAATGTTGAGTCTGCAGATTGAAAAAAATGGGCATCCTTTTTTAACAATGTAAGCTTTTTCTGAATAAAAGTATCAAATGCCAAACTATCGGCTATTTCTAAACGGGTGTAAAAAGTATTTACAGCTTTTCCTTTTAAGGTGTATAGGTAAATGTTTGCGGGGATATTTAAACCTGTATTTAAATCATTAATCTTTTCTCTGATCCCTTTCTTGTCCGTTCCGGAATATTGACTGGGATGTTTCAGATAACTAACAGCCAGGGTCTTGTATAGTTCATCTACATTTATTTTTAATAAAGTCTGGGTAGTAACAGGAATTAATATTTTGCTGGCCTGGATTTGCCTGTATTTAAACAAGCCGAAATAAAAAACAAGCAGCAATAGAATTATCGCTGCTGTTATTTTTAAAAATTTCTTCATGAGAATGGTTACTGTATAATTGGTTAACTGTGGCGTAGCCAACCGGAAATTATTAACTGCCAATTGCCAATTGAAAAACTACCAACTAGAAACTGCCAACTGAAAACTGTTAATTGTAAACTGCTCTACTTAGCTGCATTTTCAATTAACGAGAATAAATACTTCAAAGCATTTTCGTGGCCGTTCGGAATTTCTGCACTGATATCTGCTGATACCAGCTTCCCTTTGATCGGGTTAGATTTTATATATACATTGCCCATTTTTTCCAGAGTGCTGTTGAATTTCTTCGCCGTTTCGTCTCCACCCATTTCAGAAGCAGGCACTTTGCCCACCAGGTTTTTAGCATTAAATAAAAAGCTGAAATTGTTTTTGCTCAATAGTTGCTTATGCATTTTACTTAATTTATAACTGCCGTATTGATTATTTTGAATGCCCTGCATTTCGGTTAAAGAATTGCCAAAAAACACGATACCATCTTTAATTTGTAAATAAACATCAATCGGACTTTTCTTTTCCATTAGTTTATAAATGTTGCCCTCAGCTGTTACGAAATTTTTGTTTATACCGTATTTAATCAGTTTATTAATCAATCTGGTATCATCAGATGAGAACATGAAAAGGAAATCAGGTAACACTTCATTTTTGGTTTTTGTTACTTCTTTTTGTTTATAATCGTCGTCATACTCGTAAGCGGTATAAGTAACTTCCTTTGTATTTAATCCATTGATTACAAATAATGCGTCGCCCTTGATTACTTTGCTTACGGCTTCTTCGTCTAGCAATAGCGAAATCAGATCGGCACCCAGGTCCATTTCTTCGTCCATTTTAGCCCCCATAAAAGAACCATAGGTTTGTTTCAATAATTTGGGGAATTCTTCCAGGTATGCTTTGGTATCGATTGAATAGCTCATAAAACCAAGTGCTTTCTCGCTGTTCACATATTTCAGAAATTTTTTGTTTAACTTTCTGTTCAGGATTTTTTTATAGGAATCTGCCTGTTCCTGTGATAGTTCTAAGCCTGTGGAGATGCGAAAGCTTTTGTTGTCCATAAAAAGTTTTGCATTCAGGCTGCCGTAACCTTTCATCAAACCTGCTTTACCATAAGTACCAAAACCCGGCGCGATTATATTGTATGCATCCTGAAGGCTTGAAACCCAAAGTTCTGCAATAGCTTTGTTATCTAAACTTGCTGCGTACGATTTATTGTTTTCGATAGATTGATAATTTCCATTGAAAATTTGATCAGCTTGAGCGGTCATCCAAACTAGAGCGAGCCTTTTTTTCTTGGCATCCTGTTCTGCACGTTCTTGCTGATACGTATCATATTGTGCATCAATATTAGCTTTGGCAGTTGCAGTAGAATCAACAGCTTCTTCGCTGGGATCTGCCTCCATTTCAAACTCGACGTTCTGCGTCCATGTTACTTTCTTTGGTTTAACAGCTTTTTTCTTTCCTGTTTTTTTCTTTATGCTTCTTTTTTTTGATGTTTTGCCAGGAGACGCTTTTTTCTGAACTCTTGCTTTTTCAATAATTGGGGGGGCAGCTACCTCTACCATCGGTTCGGCTGTGGTGGTGTAAACAGTATCTGATACAACAACACTACTATCTGCAATGGCTACATCATCATAATTGTTCTGAAACCTGATTTCTTTTATTCCATAACGTGCAGATTTGGTAGAATCGGAAAAGAAAGAACTGTTAATGCTTCCTGCTACAAAATAGAGCATGTCGTTATTCCATTTAAGTATGCTCGTGCTATCAGGCAAAACCATTGTACGGATATCACCCTGTTGGGTAAATTTTTTCTCTTTGTTTTGAATCAGGCTTTCAAATTTCCCAGCGTCTTTTATCGGGATCAGAAAACAGTTGTAGGTAATACTATCGCTTAACTGGTTAAAGTAATACATGTTTTTCTCCACGTTAATTCCAAAATCTTCTATGCTGGTAAAATTTTGATCAAGTGATTTTGATGTTTCGGTCAGCAATTTCCTGCCCAGAAAAGATTCGTTAAAATCCTTAACAAACATGAGCTTAAAAACATTATCGCCTTTAATGGTAGCCACAGTGAAAGCATTTAAAGGGATTTTTTTAACCAGATCTTGTGCCCGGGTCACATTAAACGATAAAAAAAGGAAGATAGCAATTAGAATTTTTTTCATTTAGATAGATTTTAGAGATAGGCCCCATGCATTGCCCTTTCGACAAAATACAGGGTAAGTTTATTTAGAAAGTTGGATAGTATTGGATACGTTAACTTTGCCATTTATTAAATCAGTAATGCTGCTTTTTAACATGACTGCTTTTTTAGATTTAGATACATTTGATGCCGGATTGCTGCTACTTGTTACAGCCGACTCGAAACGATAGATGCTGGTGTAGGTGGCGCCGTTAAAAACAGATTTGTCTTTTGCTTTTAACTTATTGAATGCTGTTTTGGCATTGCCGATGGCCTGGTATTTACGGCTAAAGGTTTTGCTGGCCTTATTGTAGAGGTAAGATGAAGTATTGGTTGCCTTTATTTTTTGCCTCGCCAGAATGTTTTTGGTGATGTTGTTGATATTGGAAACATCTTTGAAAGAGAAACTAACGGTTGCAATGTAATTATTAAAATCGCTTGTGCTTTTTACATTAGAAATACCTTCCGATTTTTTTAAATAAGCCACAGCTTCGTTTAGTTCCTGCTGTATTTTTTGTTTACTGGGTACTTTGTAACCCTGTACACTATCTAACAGCATGACCGAAGCTACTTTGGTTTTACTTTGACTTAGGTTGATAGTCAGCACAACATCTCCGGTTCCATCGTTTTTTATCGAAATCTCTTCAATTACCTCAAAGCACGAGCTTAAAAGCGGTATTAAAACAATAAAGAACAAAAGTTTATAAAACTGTTTCAAGTTCATATTAATCCGGTTAATGTTTTACGGTAAAATGCGCAAAGAAATGGTTATCTGAAAGGCCAAACTTAATAATTTCGATACAAACTTTTAAATGATTTCAAATATTCGTTTAGATTGATTATAAATACCTGGTCCGGAAAAAATATTTAGTCTCAAAAATCAGCTGATTGTCAATATAAAGACAAGAAAAATGTAAAAGAATGCTGGCTAAGCCTATTTTTCTATCTTTGTTGCCAGTTTTTACAACCAGTATAACCATGAAAAAAAGTGCCATCATTGGATTGATTACCATCGCAATTTCTGTAGGAATTTTATTTAGCTTAAATGCGAATACTGATACCTATTCTAATTTTAAACAGGCAGCCCTTTCTGAAAAAGAAGAGCATGTGATGGGTTATTGGGTAAAATCGATGGGTACGCATTATGATGCAGTACAAGATGCGAACCGCTTTTCTTTCCATATGAAAGATGAGAAAGGAGAGGTGAGGGAGGTTATTTACGCAGGTACCAAACCGCAGGATTTCGAAAAATCAGAAAAATTGGTGCTTATCGGTAAAATGGATAAGGACAAATTTTACGCTTCAAAAATTTTAATGAAATGCCCTTCTAAGTATAATGATAATCTGGTAGAGATTAATAAAGATGGCAAAGTAGACACTGTAGGTAAGTACGGCGAGAAAAAATATAACTAATTTTAATGGATATTCAATTTGTAGGCGAACACCTGTTGCCAGGTAAAATCGGACAGTTTTTTATTGTACTGGCTTTTAGTGCATCATTACTATCAACTATATCGTACTTTTTTGCCAGTCGCGATAAAAACTTAACAGAAAAATCCTGGCGTAACTTAGGCCGGATCGGATATCTGATTAATTTTGCCAGTATTATCTGCATCGGTGCCGTGTTATTCTACCTGGTACTTGGTCATTATTTTGAATACTATTATGTTCAATCCCATTCTTCTAAACAACTTCCGGTTTACTATATCATATCTGCCTTTTGGGAAGGACAGGAAGGTAGTTTTTGGCTTTGGGCTTTCTGGCAATCCTTTTTAGGTACATTATTGATCTGGAAGGCTAAATCATGGGAAAGCCCTGTGATGACCGTTGTTGCTTTCTCTCAGGTTTTTTTAACCTCTATGCTTTTAGGTGTAGAGATTTTTGGCGAGCGCATCGGAAGTTCTCCATTTATCCTGTTAAGAGATGCATTAGATTTAAAAGCACAGGCACCTGTGGTTTTTGCAAACCCTGAAAATTATAAGAACTACCTGAAGTTCATTACCGATGGAAAGGGGTTAAATCCATTGCTGCAGAATTATTGGATGGTGATTCACCCGCCAACCTTGTTTTTAGGTTTTGCCAGCATGGTTGTTCCTTTTGCTTACGGTATTGCAGCTTTGTGGCAAAAAAGATATAAAGAGTGGATTAAGCCCGCTATGCCATGGACGCTTTTTGCGCTGATGGTTTTAGGAACAGGTATTATCATGGGCTCTTTCTGGGCTTATGAGGCGTTAAACTTTGGTGGTTTCTGGGCTTGGGATCCTGTTGAAAATGCTTCATTGATTCCGTGGTTAACCTTAATTGGTGCAGTACACGTGATGATTGCGTATAAAAATACCGGGCATGCCTATTTTACTGCAATTGCTTTGGTATTCCTAAGTTTTTTATTGGTATTGTACGCGTCTTTTTTAACCCGAAGCGGAATTTTAGGAGATACTTCAGTTCACTCATTTACCGATATGGGGATGTTTGGCCATTTGGTGTTATACAATGTGGTTTTCGCGGTTTTAGCTGTTGCTTTGATTATCAAGCGTTGGAAAGAATTGCCGATCACAACCAAGGATGAGGAAACCTATTCGCGCGAATTCTGGATGTTTATTGGTGCTTTGGTGGTAACCATTGCTTGTATTCAGGTTATTTTTTCTACTTCAGTTCCGGTATTTAACAAGGCCTTTGGTACTAATTTTACACCGCCTGTTGATGCTGTGAAATATTATAATCAGTGGCAGGCACCTTTCGCAATGGTAATTACCCTGATTTCGGGTTTTTCTCAGTACTTAAAATACAAGAGAACCGATCCGCGCAAATTTTATAGCAGTCTGGTATCTGTAATTGCTTTTTCTATCGTATTAACAGCAGGTTTAGTGTATGTGGCTGAAATTTACACCAATACCATGTACATCCTGATTACTTTCAGCTGTTTATTTGCGGTGCTTTCAAATGCTGGCGTATTGTACCAGGCCTTTGGTGGCAAGGCAAAGTTAGCAGGCTCAGCGATTGCGCATATCGGTTTTGCTTTCTTGATTTTGGGTGCTTTAATTTCTGCCGCTACTAATAAACCTTTATCTATTAATGCCAATAATTTTATTCCGGTAAAGGATTTTGAAAAGACAGAAAAGCCTGGAGAGAATATCATGTTGTATAAAAATGAGCCTAAAAAAATGGGTAAGTACACGGTAACTTATGTTAGCGATACAACTCAGGCTCCAAATACTTTTTATACGCTTAATTTTAAGGTTGTAGATAAAGACGGTAAGATTAAGGAAGATTTTAATTTGCACCCTCATACTCAGGATAATGAAAAAATGGGTTTAATTGCTTCTCCTGATACCAAACATTATCTTACCTATGATGTGTACACGCACATTACCAGTGCAGCAGTTAAACAAACTGCTCATGACGATCATGAAGGACATTCTGATGATGAGAATTATAAAGCACCACGTATTGTTAAGGTTTCGGTAGGTGATACCATTCATACCTCCAGCGGAGTGGTTACGGTTAAAGATTTGGATAGAAAACCAACAGCCAAAGATTTAGCACTTGCACAAGGCGATTATGCTGTGGGTTTACCTTTAGAAATTAACGCTGCAGGAAAAATTTATAACACAGAGCCTATTTTCTTAATTAAAGGCAACAATACTTTTGATTTTGCACGTAAGATAGATGAATTAGATTTGAAATTCCGTTTCTCGAATGTATTACCTGATGAGAAAAAAGTAGAGCTTCAAATTTTTGAGAAACCACAACAGGCTAAAGACTGGGTAGTTTTCAAAGCCATAGAATTTCCTTTTATCAATTTATACTGGGCTGGAACCATTGTAATGGTGGTGGGTTTCTTGCTTTCAATTTTCAGAAGGAGAAAAGAGGCCAAAACTGTATAAACCATGAAGATCGTTTTATTGGGGTCGGGTAATGTTGCCACAAACCTGGCAAAAGCACTTAAAGCAAATGGTGAAGATGTAATACAGGTGTACAGCCCGAATTTAGACCATGCAAGATCATTAGCTGATTTAATAGGGGCTGTTGGCATAAACGATCTTACTGAACTTGAACAACAGGCTGATTTGTATGTCATCTCGGTAAAGGATGATGCGATTGAAAGCGTTGCAAAATCATTGAAACATGTTACGGGCTTGGTGGTGCATACCTCTGGTACTACCGATATCGGTATTTTATCATCACAAGTTCAGCACGCTGGCGTTTTTTATCCGCTGCAAACTTTCTCAAAAGATAGAGAAGTTTTATTTGAAAACGTTCCGCTTTGTATTGAAGCAAACGGCGAAAAGCAATTAATGATTTTAAAAAATCTCGCAGCTAAAATAAGTCGGGAGGTGTATGAATTAAATGGAGAGAAGCGGAAAGTATTGCACCTTGCGGCGGTTTTTGCCTGTAATTTCCCTAATCACCTATACGCCCTGGCCAATAAAATTTTAAGCCGGAATGAGTTGGACTTCGAAATCATCAGGCCACTGATTGCAGAAACAGCCAATAAGGTAATGAGCAACCTGCCGGGAGATGTGCAAACCGGGCCAGCAATCAGAGCTGACGAAAGTACATTAAATAAGCATTTGAGCATGTTAACCGATATGCCCGAATTGCAGAACATTTATCAAACATTGAGCAATAGCATAAAATTAACGCTGAAATAGCATAATTACGGCTTTTGCTTATTACTTTTGCAAAATAATTATGAGCATTTTTAAACTGAAAATAAATTTTGAAGAAGCAGATCACGAATCTATTGAATTACCAATAGCAGCAGGAGAATCTGTTTTAGATGTTTGCCTGGATAATGGGATCGAATTACAGCACAACTGCGGAGGCGTTTGCGGTTGCAGTACCTGCCATGTGTATGTAACTAAGGGAATGGATAATATCGAAGAGATTTCTGACAAGGAAGAAGACTTTATTGATAGGGCTGTTCGTCCGAAAATTACTTCGCGTTTAGGCTGCCAGTGTGTGGTAATCAACGGCGATATTGAAGTAACCATTCCAGATCAGTCTGGTTTTATGGGACACTAGTTAGTTTAGCGTTTAGAGTCCTTAGTTTGGGGTCTGAAACTTTACAACATTAAAACATTCAACTTTATAACAACAAACGAACAAAACATGAATAACGATAAATTTGCTTTACCTTTTTACTGGAACGATTATGAAGACATTGCCATGTCTTTATATGAGAAATTCGGTGATGATTTTACAGAAGCCAGGATCTACCGCGTTCGCTTTACCGAACTTTTAGAATGGGTTTTATCTTTGCCTAATTTTAAAGGAACCCGTGAAGAAAGCAACGAAGGCCATTTGGAGCAAATTCAATCTGCCTGGGTTTACGAATGGAGAGATAACCAGTAACTTAGTTTGGAGTAAAGAGTTTGGAGTCTAGAGCCCCATTCTACTCTTAACTCCAAGCCCCAAACTCCCAGCTAAATATGTTTCTTCAGAAATTAAAAGAAATCACCACTTTCATTTTTGACGTCGATGGAGTGCTTACAGATGGATCAGTTCAGGTTACTGATAGCGGTCAATCTTTACGCACTTTTAACATTAAAGATGGTTATGCCCTGCAGCTGGCCGTTAAAAAGGGCTATAATGTTTGCATTATATCTGGTGGCGATGGTATCGCCATGGGAAAGCGTTTCTTAAATCTGGGTATCACCGATGTTTTCCTGGGGACAGGAGATAAGGTAGCCGTTTTTAATCAATATCTTCAGGATAAGAACATCACTTCTGGGGAAGTCCTTTACATGGGCGACGATATTCCTGATTTAAAAGTGATGAAACTGGTAGGCCTTCCAACATGCCCGGCTGATGCCGTGGAAGAAATAAAAGCAATATCCACATTCATTTCTCCTTACAAAGGCGGCAAAACTGCTGTGCGTGATATTATCGAGAAGGTAATGAAAGTGCAGGGCAAATGGTACGACGAAAATCCAAATGCTGCCGATTCAGGAAAATAGATTGATCAACCATTGTTAACTTCAATTTGATCATTACAAAGGTAGAATGACGCTACCATTATAAATCTCTACATCCAAAATTTGCAATACATCACATTATAAACGAAATTTGTTTAATCAATTTAATCAATCGATTGATTAAATTGTGTTTTGAAAACATAATTTTTATGATATGAGTAATTACCTTGTACCTGTCGATTTTTCCAAAACAGCCGATCATGCTGCGAAATATGCGGCCAGATTAAGTTTCGCAATGGCGAACGCTAAAATTATACTGCTTAATGCTTATTATGTTTCGACATACGAAAGCATCCTGCCGACACCTGATTTAATTGTCACCACAGACGAACATATTGCTGATGAAACGACACGCAGGCTTGAAGCGCTTGAAAAACTGAAGTTAAAAATGTTGGAGATTAATCCGGATGCCGAAATTGAGGTTTCTTTAACAAGGGAAACCATATTGAGATCAATCATCAATCGGGTTAATAAGGAAGAAATAGATTTGATTATTATTGGCAGCAATGGAAAAAAAGCCAAAGATGAGAGTGATATAGGTTCTAATGCCATTAAAATCTCCAAATCCAGCCCGGTGCCGGTTTTGGTCGTACCGCCTAAAGCCGATTATCATTCTATCCGTAAAGCTGTTTTAGCCTGCGATTTTAAAAAAGTTAAAGAAGTAATGCCTGTACAGTCGCTAAAAAATATCTTAAGCAAACACGCCCTAAAACTTCTGGTACTTAATATCAATTCTGGCCAAGCTATTGACTTGCAGGAAGAACATATTTTGCATGAAATGTTAAAAGATTTTTCACCTGATTACCATTACGCCGATCATCCGGATACCATTAAAGGAATTGTAAAATTTGCAAAAAGCGAAGAAGCGCAGTTGATCATTGCACTTCCAAAGAAATATAGTTTTTTTGAAAGCCTGTTGCACGAAAGTGTATCACAGAAGTTAACTATTAAATCGCACGTACCCGTGTTATTGTTAAAAGATTAGCCTTTTTTTTGCAACAGCTAAGTTACATGGTGTCTTTAAACTTTCATTTTCTTCTCCACTCCAATAAACTCAATTTGAACCAAAAATAACAAAAGAACAAAATGAAAAAATTAATGATGATTTGCGGACTAATGCTAGGCATAGCGGGTTTCGCTAATGCACAACAAGGTGGTGGACCAGGTAGAATGATGATGAAACCTGAAGAAAGGGTAAAACTGATGGATGAAAAGTTAAAGTTATCTGATGATCAGAAAACGAAACTCACCGCTGTTTTTACCGAGCAAGCCGAAACCATGAAAAAAATGCGCGAAGAAATGCAGGGTGGTGGCGATCGGGATGCAATGAGAGAGAAAATGCAAAAAATGCGTGCTGATAATGATGCAAAAGTAAATGCAGTATTAACTGATGATCAGAAAAAGACTTACGAAGCCTGGCAAAAAGAACAACGTGCTGAAATGGAAAAACGCAGGCAAGGTGGTGGAAATAACTAATCCTTATAAAATATTAAATAAGAAAAGCGGCTTTATGTCGCTTTTCTTATTTTAGCAGAAAAATAAAATATGCCAGTTCAGTTTCCGCCAATCATTTTAGCCTCTAAATCGCCCCGCAGGCAAGAACTTTTAACACTTATGGGCTTAACTTTTAAAGTTGAACTGAAAGATGTGGACGAAAGCTATCCTGGTGATTTAAGCCCGGCAGAGATTGCGGTTTATATTGCTGAAAAAAAAGCAAAAGCCTTTACAGCTGATGACGAAATTGTGATTACTGCTGATACGATTGTGGCCTTAAACGGTGAAATTTTGGGTAAACCAGCGGATAGGAAACATGCACAGGAAATGTTAACTAAGCTATCGGGCAGTAAACACGAGGTTTTTACCGGGGTAACGCTTGCCGGGGGAGGTCAGATCCATTCCTTTTATGATCGTACCATAGTTTACTGCAGGGCCGTTACAGCAGCAGAAATTGATTTCTATATCGATCATTATAAACCTTTTGATAAGGCGGGTAGCTATGGCGTACAAGATTGGTGGGGTATTGTCGTAGTAGAACGCATAGAAGGCTCGTATACAAATGTAATGGGCTTGCCAACAGAAAAGCTTTATAATGAACTCCTGAAGTTTATTTAAAAAGCCTTTGTGAAATTTTCTTGAGATTTCATCATATAAGAAAACAACAGCATGAAAACTATAGATTTGATAAAATGATACGTTCATCAATATATAATTGTAAATAAAGTTAAAGGTAGATTCAGAAGTTTTGGAACGAGTTGTCGGAGTATCTCAATTGAATTGAATGTATCATATCAAAGTACTTTCTCCATCTTGTTCTGCTCACTATAGACTAAGTTTAATGCGATATTATAGGCGGAATTATGACTTTTGATATTTACATCATGCTGGCAAGGATCCCCATTTTTAAATCATAGGAAGAGAGCATTAGCCGGTTTATTTTGGCTCTGCCCAATACGTAATTCGTAATTAAGGCCGCTATAACGATCATATCAACCCTTAATGGAATGATACCTGGCATTTCTACGCGCTGCTGGTGTGTAGAGTTGATCAGCTTTAATGAAATGTCAATATAATCATCATAGTTAAACAGGTACGTTTTTAACTGCTCAACGGCGATATTTTGGTGATGCTTTCCGGAAACCAATTCGGCAAATGTTTCGAATGCACCGGCTGAGCCAATTAAAATTTGTGGTTTATATTTTTCGCAGATTGCGAAAAGATCTGTCAGTTGTTGCTGGATGTGAAAAAGAATGTGCTGTTTATCTGGATCGGAAAGAGGATCAGAATTAAAGAATTTTTGCATTAACCTTGCTGCACCGATGTTATAACTTTTCTTCCAGATTAATTTTTCGCTGTCGCACAGAATAAACTCCACACTGCCGCCACCAATATCCATAATTAATGATGGCTCCTGTATAGCACCGCTCAGTTTTACGCCTTGATAAATCAGTTCAGCCTCCTCATCACCGCTAATTATTTCGATCTTTATTCCGGCCTGTTCTTTTACGGCATTAACAAAATCTTTCCCGTTTTCAGCACTCCTGACGGCTGATGTTGCCGTTGCCCTCACCAAATCAACCTGATAGTTAACAATGGTTTTGCTGAAATCTTTAAGGCAATCAATTCCCCTTTTAAACGCTGCCGGAATGATCGTGTTATCGTTGATTCTCCCTTCTCCTAATTTGACAGGTACATTGGTTTTATATAAAATTTCTGGCTGCTCTTCTGCCGTTTCAGCAATGAGTAGGTGGAAGGTATTGGTTCCAAGATCGATAACGGCAACACGCATATCTTTTGTTTTATTTTTTGGAAAGCAGTTACAGTAATGCTTCGGTCCTGATAGTCCTGCTATCCCTTAAATTTCGTTAATGTTCGTGCTAAATTAAGGTTTAGTAAAGCGAAATACCACTACTATCAGGTTTATTTTATGTGGGTTTGCGGGTTTTAGGCAAAAATAGCCGGGTACCTTCTAAATTGTTGCTTTATTCATATGATCGAAGGAGCCAAATAGTAACATCTAACTCCACAAACAGGGCTATTTCACTAAGTCTTGCAATTGTTTTGCATTATGCAATGCCCCAAAACCCCAGGTATTGTTAAAATAAACAAATACTTCATTACCATCATTAATCTGATTTTTGAATTCCTTAATTGTGTTCAGATCATATTCAGATTTGTACAATACCGGTTTTCCGTGAAAACGGTAATAAATAGTGTCTGTATTCTGGATTGTCTCGTCTGGCAGGGCAGAAGGATAACTCTGTCCGCTAAAGGTAATATTGTTTTTTGTTAATTTTTGATAAATTTCTTCATCAAACCAACTGATGTGACGAAATTCTACCACATTTTTAAAATCGGTTTTTAAATTTTCAATTAATAAATTTAACCGTTCCACACTGTAATCAAACTTTGGTGGAAACTGAAAGAGTACACAGCCCAATTTTTGCTTTAGTCCGGCTTGAATCGTCTCGTAAAAATCAATTAAGAGTTGTTGGCATTCATGAAGCTGTTTGTAATGTGTAATTAATCTCGGGACCTTAATCGTAAATAAAAAATCATCCGGACTTTCATCGTACCACTTACTGAACGATTTTTGAGTGGGCATTTTGTAAAAAGTAGAATTAATTTCTATGGTGTTAAAATGCGAACAATAGTATTTAAACCAATTTTTTTGTGCCAGGCCTTTTGGATAAAAAACCTCTTTCCATTCACGGTAATAAAAACCTGAACAACCAATTCTCCATTTCATATGTAGAAAACAGGCTTTAGAGAGAAAGGTTTATAAGCCGTTAGATATAGCCATAAAAAGGGCAGAACTGATACCAATATAAGCAGATAGTTTTAAATAGATGTTGTTTTTTTTACCTATAAAACCTAAAGTAAGATTGATAAGGAAGTAAAATACAGATACTGTAAATAGTCCTACAGTAGGATTGTGCTGACCTTTCTGATACGTAAATTTTTCTGATGGTGGATCAAGAAAAATCATACCGACTAAGGGTAAAAGCCATCCAACAACAAAAATTATAAATAGTGTCCAGGCAATGGGATGCTTTTTAAAGGTTTTGCAAAATTCTTCCATATTCATTAATACCCTCTTGCCGTTTTAGTAACCTTAATCCTAATCAATTTAAATAATTGGAAGACAGCAACAAGATACCAAAATCATAAAACTCTTGATTTTTTACCGCTTTTTGGTTTAAAAATTGCTTTGATCGGGGATCGGATTTATGAAAACAATTTATACTATGAAAACGATCTTAAAATTAACAGCGCTTGCGCTTACCCTTTCTTTTACGGCCTGTAAAAATGATAATAAAAAAGACGATAATGCTAAAACTGCTTACGCCGAAGCAGATGAAAAAGATGTAAATGCCATTATTGAATATAATAATGTAATGGTAAGTTTTACGGATAAAAACAACGATTACATCAAACGTATCGAAAATAACATCGTTAAAATTGAAAAAGGGCTGCAAAATCCAGGCGATCATTTTGCTTTCATTGGTTTAATCCAGCCTTTTTCGATACCAACAACCAGCAGCAACAAGCTAAAGCCTGATACCCCGCCTAATGCGCTAAATAAAGATGATCAGAAATTTTTTAAAGAAAATGTAACCACAATGACCGGTTTATTGGATAAGATCAAAGAAACGTACAAATCTTTAGATGAATACATCAAGGCAGAAGACTGGAAGGATGATAAGGGGACTAAGGGAAAAACTTTGGTAGATTCTATTTACAGCATGGGTAAAAAGTACTATACATATGATGATTTGGTTTTGGCCAAGCTAAACCTGATCGGAGATGATGCAGAGCGGGTAATTTTAAAAACGCATCCCTTAAAGGAATATATATATGCGCTGAAGGACGACCGTAGTGCGACCGCCGCGTTTACCAAATTAATGGCAGGCACTAAAAATTATAAATCCATAGAGGCCAGGGCTAAAGCCGCTTATCAGGCCCTTGAGGAACAGTATCAAAAACATGCTGCTATGGCTGCACCAGATGCAACAAAATATCCTGGGAAGGATGGCTATTTTAAAAATTTCAATGAAAGATTAAATGACTATTTAATTGCTGCACGAAAAATGATGCGCGATGCTTCCGCTTCTGGTCAGCTAACCGATTACAATATCGAAGAATTGGTTCGCCACCAGGATAATATGCGTTCTGCTTACAACAATTTTGTGGATTAGGTTTTAAAAAAGGTTGGGTAATAAATCCTGCTTCCTGATAACTTTGTTTTGTTACTGCTAGTTTATACTGAGCTTGAAGAAAATTTAAAAGTCTTAAAAATGAAGTTAAAGCAAGCTACGAATGATAAATTCAGATAGGATGGTCATCTCGACCGGGGCAACGCAGAGTGGAGAGATCTTTGTACTGAGTTATCCAACGAATTTAAAAGATTTTGCTTCGCGGCGTCTTCCGGCTTACAATAAAACTTTAAACATAATTTAAAAATAAAAAAGCCGATGCTAAAAACATCGGCTTCTCCATTATATTGGATTAATTACTCAAAGTATTCTTTCATTCTTTCGAAAAAGCTCTTATCATTTTTACCTGGCTGAGGCTTAAAGTTAGGCGATTCGCGTAATTTCTCCAGAACATTCCGTTCATCGCTGCTTAAAGCTTTTGGTGTCCAGATGTTGATATGGATAATCTCATCGCCTCTATGGTAAGAATTAACTTCTGGTAAACCCTTGCCTTTTAAACGCAATAATTTTCCGCTTTGGGTACCAGGGTCGATTTTAATTTTGGCTTTACCATCAATGGTTGGTACTTCGATGCTCATACCTAAAGCAGCATCAACAAAACTTAAATGCAAATCGTAAACTACGTTATTACCTTCGCGTTTTAAGGTCTCGTGTGGAATTTCTTCAATTAAGATAATTAAATCTCCCGGAATGCCGCCATTTGGTGCCGCATTTCCTTTGCCGCTCATGCTCAGTTGCATACCTTCACTTACACCTGCAGGGATATTGATGGTAATGGTTTCTTCGCCACGCACAACACCGTCGCCATGGCATACATTACATTTGGCAGTAATTTGCTGGCCGCTTCCGTTACAGGTAGGGCAGGTAGATGCAGTTTGCATCTGACCTAAAATGGTATTGGTTACCCTGCGTACCTGGCCGCTGCCACCGCAGGTGCCACAGGTACTTACAGACGATTTATCTTTTGCTCCGGAACCGTCGCAGGTTTTACAAACGATCAGTTTATTAACCTTGATTTTCTTTTCTGCACCATGGGCAATTTCTTCAAGCGTTAATTTAACTTTGATGCGCAGGTTAGAACCTTTAGCTACTCTACGTCCGCCACGTTGCTGGCCACCGCCGCCGCCACCAAAAAAGCTCTCGAATGGGTTATGGCCACCAAAAATATCTCCAAAATTACTGAAGATATCATCCATGTTCATGCTTCCACCGCCGTAACCGCCCGAGGCACTGCTGCCTACACCGGCATGGCCAAACTGATCGTAACGCTGTTTCTTTTCAGGACTGCTTAACACTTCGTATGCTTCTGCAGCTTCTTTAAATTTATCCTCAGCAGCTTTATCTCCCGGGTTTTTATCCGGGTGATATTTGATCGCCATTTTACGGTAAGCCTTCTTAATCTCGTCAGCACCTGCGCTTTTGGTTACGCCCAATACGTCGTAATAATCTCTTTTACTCATCTTTTTTTATAAAATGATTGAATGATTGAGTGATGGAATGAAAGAATATCAATTCAATCATTCAAATTCGGTCATTCAATAATTATTTTTATGCTCCAACTACTACTTTCGCGAAGCGGATCACATTATCATTTAAGGTATATCCTTTTTCAACTTCGTCTATAACTTTACCCTTTAAATCTTCAGTAGGGGCAGGGATATTGGTAATAGCTTCGTGGAAATCCGTGTTAAAAGGCTGGTTAATGCTTTCTACATCTTTTAAGCCTTTCTGTGCTAAAGTACTTTTCAATTTATTGTTCACCAACAAAATACCCTCTTTAACAGGAGCCACTTCCGTAGCGCTTTCCATTGCCTTTAATGCGCGGTCAAAATCATCTAAAATAGGTAAAAGCGAAACAATTACGTCCTTACCGGCAGTTTGTAACAACTCTACACGCTCTTTTTGTGTACGGCGTTTGTAATTGTCGAATTCTGCATATAAACGCAGGTATTTATCGTTAAGCTGTTGAACCTCCGCCTGCAATTTCTCTTCGGCGGTTAATTCCGGTGCTTGCTCAGTCTCATTTGCGGTGGCATCAGTATTTTCTACGTTTTCCGCAGCATTTTCTGATGTGTTTTCAGGATTCATTATATTTTCTTCTTTATCGTTATTTTTCTTCTTATTAAACATAATATAAGGCTGAATTTTTTTGTGTTAATCTCAACTATTTTGCCATAAACGTAAATCAGCCAAGCTGTCAGATTTATGGATGATTATCTGAACAGATTGGCTGATTAGCTGACGGATGTCAGAATTTTTATGCTATTTGTGCATCTTCATGTACTATGCCATTTTCACATTTGATGATGCGTGAAGGAAAAGTGCGGATGATGTGGTAATCATGTGTGGCCATTAAAACTGCCGTTCCGGCCTGACTGATCTGTTTTAAAAGCGTTACGATTTCTTCGGAAGTTTCTGGATCTAAGTTCCCGGTTGGCTCATCTGCAAGGATAATTTCCGGATCGTTAAGCAAAGCCCTTGCAATTACAATACGCTGCTGTTCGCCACCAGAAATTTCGTGTGGCATTTTTTTGATCTTAGAACGCAGGCCTACTTTGTCCAAAACATCTTTAATACGCTCGCTAATCAACTTTTCGTCTTTCCAGCCGGTTGCTTTAAGTACAAACTCAAGGTTTTTTTCTATCGTCCGGTCGGTAAGTAACTGAAAATCCTGAAAAACAACCCCTAACTTACGACGTAAAAATGGTACCTGGCTTTCTTTAAGGTTTTTAAGATCAAACCCCGCGATATTGCCATCGCCATTACCGATATGCAAATCGCCGTATAATATTTTAAGCAGGCTGCTCTTTCCAGAGCCTGTTTGGCCGATCAGGAATACAAATTCATCTTTTTCGATGTGTAAATTTACATTGGAGAGGACTAAATGTTTTTGTTGAAAAACATCAACATTACTTAAATGAATTACTGAGTTGCCTGCCATATTATATTTCTAATTTTGCAATCTGCCCGAAAGGCAAATCTTTAACCATTTCCATAATGTATTCTTGCTTGTCGCCAAGTCCCAGTTTTTCCAGCGATTTATCAGGTCTGTCTACCCTAAAATAAGCTAAAAGTGTAAACTTGTCATCTCTTAACTGTACGTAATCCGGAATTTTGGCTATGCCTTTGACTTTTACGATATACATTGTGCCCAAAAATAGCATTTCCAAATGATAAGCGGAAGTTTGAATCCTTTTTTATCTGACTAACATAAGCCACCCTTTGTAGGTTTGGAATTTTTCATCTAAATAAACCGAATAATAATACACCGCAGGCGGAAGGTCTTTTCCGTTCATTTTGCCATCCCAGGGTTTAAAAGGGCCAGTACTTTGGTACACCACGTTGCCGTAGCGGTTAGTAATTTTAATTTTGGGGTTTGGAAATAATGCCGCTGCCGGGATATTCCAGGTATCGTTTACGTTGTCGCCATTTGGAGAAAAAGTATTTGGAATAACTATTTGTGGATAAACGGTTATATTTACCTCGTCGCTACTGCTGCTACAGCCTGATTTGGAAGTGGCCTGTAAGGTATAGGTGATATTGCGTGGTGGCGTGGCAATTGGATTCAGTTTGGTAGGGTCGTCCAGATAGCTGGCAGGTGTCCATATATAAGTGACATCGCCTGATACCTTCCCATTTAAGGTTATTTTTTGTCCGCTTACGATTTCTTGGTCAGCACCAGCATCTGTCGTCGCATTTTTATTGACCTTTACGGTGATTTGTGCAGTTTCGGAACATGCACCTTGACTAACAGTTACTGTATAGGTAGTAGTTTCGGTCGGGGCAGCAATGGGATTGGCGCTCTTGCGATCTGAAAGACCATTTGCCGGCGACCAAAGATACTCCGTTCCACCTGATGCACTTAATTGCACTGATTTACCTTCACAAATGCTAATTTCCTGAACATTTGTCCCAATCGATATCGGGTCATTGACCTGTACATGGGTTATTGCATTTAATGAACAGCCATTTGTAGTGACGGTAACGATGTATTCACCTTCCATGGCTTTAGTTGCATTGATGATTGTTGGGTTTTGGGCTGTAGAGTTATAACCGTTTGGCCCTCTCCAGTTATAACTTGTTCCTCCAGATGCCTGTAACTGAATATTGTTGCCTACGCAGAATGGGCCGGAATTATCAGCTTCTGCAAGGGGTAAGGCGGTTACGTTTACGGTGATGGGGTCTGAAACTGCTCTGCAGTTAACTTTGTCTATATTACCGTTAATGGCCGTAATTAAACGATATAGATAAGTACCTTTAGGCCGGTTTAAAAAGTTGATGGTTGCCTGCTTTGTTGTTGCCCCAACGACATCAACCCAACCGGTACCTTTGTTTTCCTGCCATTGATAAACCGGATTGAGATACTCCGGCAAAATATCAGCGTTTACTATAAAGCTGTTTGTGTTTCCCTCGCACATATTTAATGATGTATTATCCAGGTTAAAAAAAGGTGTGATGTGAGGACCACAGGCCTGTACCGTAATGTCATCCAAAGCAAAATCGTTACCGCTGTCGGTAGAGGTATCATTAACGAGTTGCAGGGTCACAGTAGAGTTGTTTCCGTTGTTAAAATCAAGCGTGTATTGATGCCACATCCCATCTGCTGTTACATTGCCGGTTGATGTATGGCCAAGGAAGTTACCATTGGGGTCAATCACCTTTAAAATCATCTTTGGAGGTGGGGCATTTGCTGCTGCTGAGTTGGTGTTCAGTACCCAGATCGATAAACGCAAAATTGTATTTGGGCAAAGATTGTCCATTTTCTGTTCGAAAAAAACAGTAGGGGTCGAAATGCCATCTATCAAAAGCATTAAGCCATTGCTATCTCCGGTATGGTCTGTATGGTGCTGCCAGTAAATGGGGTAGGGATTGTCAGGTGTAGCAGGCGTTTTAACTAAGCCTGACTGGTTTGGTGCTAAAGCTCTTGGGTTTTGCCCCGGAGGCCCCTTAAAAGTGGTAAAGGTGGTTGCACCCGGAGCATATTGTGCTAAAGGACCATACCAGTTATCCGCATTGTTGCCCTGCCCAAAAGTCTGGTTAATTAAAGGTTGTCCGAAAGTGCCGGTACATACCTGCGCCCTAACAAAATTCGCAAAGATCACGATATAAAGAAAGGATAGCGCTTTTATTAAAGGATACACTGGCTGCGTCAAGTCAACACGCTAATATCCAAATAAAAAAAGTGTAATCCAATTGCTTATGGCAATCAATTTAGCGAGTTTAAAAAACTGATGGTATTTACATTATCCGCATAATCCCAAAGTTTTGGGTGCTGGCTTTGGCCAAAATCAAAACTCACAATGTTTATTGGCGATTTGGTAACCACACACTGAATATCTGCTGTTTTATCATTCAGTTTATCTTCTACGTCTTTCAGGTTTTCGTATTCTTCATAGTAAAGTACAGCCAGTGGCGAAGCTAAACTCTGATCTTCTTTTAACAGCAAAAAACCATTATCAAAATGTTTGGCAGCATTTACCAGATAAATGGATTTATTGTAATCGTAATTATTCTGATATTTGAAATGGTTTATAATGGGCTGAAAGCTTTCTATGCCCTCGTAGAAATTAGCAATCTCATATCCTTTTGGAAGATACAGCTTGGAAACATTTCTGCAGCCAAGCCCAAAATAATCAAAAATATCATTTCCCAGGCTTTGGATGTTCTCTTTGGTTTCTGTACCATCTAAAACTGCTACACTATTTCTGTTTTTCCGTATGATATTGGGCACTTTACTAAAATAATAGTCAAAATACCTGGATGAATTATTACTTCCGGTAGCAATTACAGCGTCGAAATCTTTTAAGCGTTCCACGTATTCAATGTGATCTGCAAAAGCCGGTTCAATATTGATCAATTCAGCAAGAACAGTTTTAATCAATTGATCATCTGAAGACGAAAGTTTGATTAAGGCTATGTTCCCTGTCGCTAAAACGCATAAAACATCATGTAGACCCACCAAAGGAATGTTTCCTGCTAAGATCAAACCAATCTTTTTTGGAGATGTATTGAATTGAATTGATTTGAACCAAAGAAGCAAATCGGTCTCATTTAACATTTCTGCAAATGATAGGATAGACTTTTTAATATTTTCTTCAGTGAACCATGCATTAGCATTTCCGGCACTATAAAGTATATTTCCTAGTATGTCAGCAGGGCTTATAAGCTTTTGGCCGAGTTTACCGAATGCAATTATTGCTTTTTCTTGAGTTAATGCTGACATATTTAGAATTATTATTAATGGATTATATCTTATATTTGCAGGCGCAAAGGTAAACTAAGCAAAAGAATTAGACGAAAACATGGCAATTAAAATAACAGATGAGTGTATAAATTGTGGGGCATGTGAACCAGAATGTCCAAATAACGCGATTTACGATGCCGGAACTGCATGGCGTTTTTCTGATGGTACGAATTTAGAAGGTATCATTGATTTTGGTAATCAAAAAATTGAAGCTGATGCTGCTCAGGAGGCAGTTTCAGATGAGGTATATTATATCGTATCCGATAAGTGTACTGAGTGTAAAGGTTTTCATGATGAGCCACAATGTGCGGCAGTATGCCCGGTTGATTGTTGTGTAGATGATGAGGATATCCGCGAAACAGAAGAAGAATTATTGGCTAAGAAAGCCTGGTTGCACCAGGAAGGATAGTCTTGACCAGATATTAAGAAGGAAGTCTCGCTTAAGGTGAGACTTTTTTTATTTATGAAGTTTTGGTTTGATGCTACAGACTCTACTGGTTTGCTCGTTATCTTGATCCGATAGCTATCGGATGTAGCGCAGTCCCGGCATTAAGTCGGGAGAGAGATCTTTGAACCAAATTATTAAACGCTAGTTTAAAGGATTTCTCCACTGCAGTCGAAACGATATTTCGAGAAGATTCTAATTCTTTATAACCCTGTAGTTTTTTTTGTAAACTAAATTTTTCTTAATGAAGACAATGGGTTAGGTTAAACCAGTTAATCAACATCGCTCTTATTAGGAATAATCAAAACCGGGCAGGCAGATTTTCTCGCTACGTGTTCGGCTACGCTTCCCATTAAAAAATGGTATAAACCAGTTCGGCCATAAGTGCCTATCACGATTAAATCCGATCCCCATTCGTCTGATTGTTGGATGATACCATGTGCAGCGGTATCAATAACGCTTAGGTAAGTGGTAGCTATCCCGTTTCCGTATTTAGTCTCCATTTCTTTTAGTAAAATGTGGCTGTTCTCTTCGCTGTTATCATAAGTTTCCAAGAAAACAGGGGCCAGCGTTAGGTCTGCATTCACATTGGCTGGTACAGGCTCAATAATGTTAACCAATGCTACTTCCGCCCCGAATTTTTCAGCCATATTGTAACCGGCTTTTGCCGCTTTTTCTGAGCAGGTACTATTATCAACAGCAATTAATATTTTTTTAAAATTCATGGCGGGCTTATTTAAAAATGAACACCATAAAAGTAACAAATTTGTATGGAAAATGTTAGGTAATAGCGGTAATTTATTAGTTTTACATCATTTCACGAGCAGATTATATGGAAAATCAATATGGTATTTGTAGAGTAGCAGTAGCCCCTTTAAGAGCAGATGCATCAGACCGAGCAGAAATTGTTTCACAATTGTTATTTGGTGATCATGTTGAAATTATCCAGAAAGAAGAACGTTGGTGGCTGATTCAGAATGGCTATGATGGTTATCAGGGCTGGATGGATTTCAGGCAGCTGGCCGCCATTAACCAGGACCAGTTTGCGGAAATGCATGATTGTCATTTGTTGGCGCCTTTAAGTTTCAATAACGTGTTAACCGCCGATGATGGCAGTTTATATCATTTAAGTCCGGCAAGTAATCTCCCCTTTGTAAAAGATGGATATTGTTATGCCGGAGAAGAAAGGTTTAAACTGAATTTTGAACCATACGATAACCGTACTGTGAATTTTACGGATAAAGTAACCGAAACAGCCAAATTTTTTCAGAACATCCCCTACTTATGGGGCGGAAGGCATTTATTTGGCTTAGATTGCTCAGGTTTTACGCAAACCGTTTTTAAAATGTTGGGTGTAAAGTTAAACCGGGATGCTGCTCAGCAGGCTGAACAAGGTGAACTGGTTGGTTTTCTCGCCGAGTGTAAGCCAGGTGATGTTGCGTTTTTCGATAATGAAGAAGGCCGGATTACACACGTGGGTATTATGTTGAGTCCAAGTGAGATCATCCATTCCTCTGCAAAGGTTAAAATTGATCCAATTGATGACCAGGGGATTTTTAATAAAGAACTGGGAAAATATTCTCATAAATTGAGAATTATTAAACGTTTTGTGGAATAATGTATTTAGCAATCTTCTCAAACTTATGAGTTAATTTTCGATCTAAGGATTTACATTTAATTTTTATGTGTTTTAATTAGTTTTGGTCTACTTTTCCTAATGTGATCGTCATGCTGAACTTGTTTCAGCATCTTTTCTATGAGTTAGACCCTGAAATAAATTACCTTCGGTGAGCTCGCCGAAGGCTCGGTTTACTGCGTAGCTTTCCGCTTCGCTACAGGTCAGCGTGACGACAACACTTAATTAATAACATAAATACATCTTAACCTACTCCATTTCCCAAACCATTATCTGTCGGTCATCACCTGTGGAAATGAGGTATTTACCATCATGGCTCCACATAATTTTATTGATAGAATGGGTATGGCCTATACCCGCTTTTTCCAGGCTTAATATTTTATAGAGTTTAAAACTCTCTGCATCCCAAAGTTTAATGCTTTTATCCTGGCTGCATGTTGCAAAATAGGGTAGAGAAGGGTGGAAAGCAATATCATAGATGGTAAACATGTGTGCCGGTACGGTTTCCCTTAACTCGTAATTTGGTATATCCCATATCTTTAATTGGGCATCCCGGCTTCCTGAAATCAGGTATTTACCTGTTGGGTGATAGGCCAAAGACGTAACCGGAAGTTTATGTCCTTCGAGATTTTGCTTCAGGCTATAATCTTGGAGATTATAAATTTTAATCAGGTGGTCTTTACAGCCAAATGCAATTTCCGCTTCGTCAGGAGACAAGGCAATGGTTCGTACCGTGTCGTAAGCTGCCTGAAAGCGGTAAACTTCCTTAAAATCATTTAACGACCAAACCGCTACAGTTCCATCTTCGCCAGTGGTTAAAAGCTCATTTTTACTTTTTACCGTTTGTATATCGAAAATAGGTTTGATATGTGCATTAACCCTTACAATTACCTTTTGTTCTTTCAGGTCGTAAACACTAAAAGCACCACTTCTTTCGCCAACAAATAATTGATCGTTATGGTAATGCAGACAATAAACAGAGCTTTGTACGGGCATTTTAACCTTAACAAAAGCCATTTCCGCTAACGACCATTCTACAATGCCTTTGTCGTTACCCGCACTAAAAAATAATTCATCCTGATCCGAGTGGGCAAGGGCATAAACAGGATTTTGGTGGCCAGGAAGTGTTTTGATGTGTTTTAGCATTTTCTTGAGGTTTAGGGCTTAAGGCTTAGGGTATAGGGTTTAAACTTCTAGTACCTTAAACCTCTTTCCTTAAACCTTATTTATGCCTTTAAATAAGTATCAGTTAATTTGAAAAAATCTTTGGAAAATTTATTCCTTCACCAAATTCATCAACTTTTATTTAATTTAATCGGTTAAAAATTCTTGCTGAATCAGAAACAGAGATTGGTAGCGCAGTACTGAATACTTCTGTTGGTAATTTTCCGTCAGTATAATCTTGGAAAATAAAGTTTACACCCTCGCTTCCTTTATTCTGTAATTCACTAATAGAATAATATTTAGCTGTTTTAAGTTTAGTTGTCCAAAATCCATAACTGTGCTGATAGGATATATGAGTTGTACTGATGATATAAAATTCTTCGCCAAAAGTATTCCAAATTAAATATTTGCCAAGTGTAAAAAAATAAGCAATCGGTAGGAGGAATGGAAAAATGTTTGGCTTTTCTTCTTGCAAGCTAAGAGCAAACCAGAATAGTCCAGTGATAGCAGTTGTATTGAAAAGAAATAAAAATATTTTAAAATAGTAGTTTGTAGCTGTTTTACTCCTTACAAATATATTTAATTCATCAAAATTAATACTCGTTTTCAATTTAATCTAATAAATAATTACTATTGAAAAACTTCAAATAGAAAGTCACCAATTTGAGTTCTCAATAAATATAATATAGAAATTATTAATATGGTTAATAGATAAGATTTTGCCCGTTGGAAGTTTAATTTCTTCAAATTTATCAATGTAAGAATCGCGCAGAGTAGAATAGTTAAAATTAACGCTGCCCATTCTGCAATAAACATATTAAAAGGTAGACTAGCGATTCTATCCGATTCTGCGCTTTCTCCTAAAGCCATCCAAAATATAATTGGAATAATTAATTCGTAAAGTAAAGAACATATTAAAAATGCAGAGATAAAAATAGCTGAAAAATGCCAGCCTAAAATTCTCGACTTTATTACCTCGCTAATTTTATCCTGTATTTTCAAAGCTTTTTAGTTCTGGTTCAAAATCAATCCTCAATATGTAAAACCTTACACCCTCAACCTTCCTGCCTTCTACCTTATTTATGCCTTTTCTCTAAATTTTTTGCGATGTCTTGAATCGACAGGCCTTTTTCTTTCAATAAAAATAAGAGGTGGAAAAGAAGATCTGAAGCTTCTCCGATAAGTTCTTCTTCCGATTCTGCCAATGCGGCAATTACCGTTTCTACACCTTCTTCGCCAACCTTTTGCGCAATTTTATTAAGTCCTTTGTTGCGCATTTTGTTGATGTAAGAACCTTCAACCGGATTTTCATAACGATCATTAATGATGTTTTCAAGCTCGAAAATGAAATTTTGGTTGAAATCTGTTTTGAAGCAGCTGCGGCTACCGGTATGACAAGTTGGGCCAACAGGATCTGCCTTAATCAGGATGGTATCATTATCGCAATCCACAAAAAGCTCCTTCACATAAAGGAAGTTATTGCTGGTTTCACCTTTTGTCCAAAGACGGTTTTTGGAACGTGAAAAGAAAGTTACTTTACCCTCAGCCTGGGTTTTTTCCAAAGCCTCGGCATTCATATAACCCAGCATCAAAACTTCTAAAGTTTTGTGATCCTGAATAATTACAGGTAGTAAGCCTACAGTTTTATCCCAATCAAGGGAATTAGTATCAATTGTCATTTTATTTTTTTATTTCGGAAAAAGCAGACTCATTGGCATGGACTGCTGACCCCGGACTTATTTATATCCTTACCGGAATTTGGTTTCTTTTCAATTCCTGTTTTAAATCAGGAATCAGGATTTCACCATAATGAAATACGGAAGCGGCCAATGCGGCATCAACATTTGCTTTCTGGAATACTTCAGTAAAATGATCCATGTTACCGGCACCGCCCGAAGCGATGATCGGGATATTAATCATTTGGTTTACTTTACCCAATAATCCGCAGTCAAAGCCCGCCTTGGTGCCATCGTGGTCCATTGAGGTTAATAAAATCTCACCAGCGCCTAAATCTTCGGCCTGTTTAATCCAGTTTTCGGTTTCCAGTTCGGTAATTAACCTTCCTCCATTTAAATGAACCATATTTTTGCCGTCTACGTGTTTGGTATCAACGGCCAAAACCACAAACTGTACACCGAAGGCTTTGGCCAGTTCTTCAATCAGTTTAGGATTACGTACGGCTGCAGAATTAATACTGATTTTATCGGCACCTGCATTTAAAAGTGCATCAGCATCTGCGATTTCGGTGATCCCACCACCAATGGTGAAAGGGATGTTTAGCTGCCTAGCCACCGATTTAACCATTTCGATCATGGTTTTGCGACGCTCGTGTGTTGCGGTAATATCGAGGAAAACCAATTCGTCTGCCCCTTGTTGGGCATACTGCGCAGCCAGTTCAACCGGGTCCCCTGCATCGCGTAAATCAACAAAGTTTACGCCTTTTACCGTACGGCCGTCTTTAACGTCTAAACAGGGGATTATTCTTTTTGAAAGCATACTTTATGTTTGTAGTTCGTCATTGCGAGGCACGAAGCAATCTTAATGCTTTCGCGCGGAGCGATTCGTCACCCTGATCTGTAGCGCAGAGGAAAGCTAAAAAGTAAATTAATTTCAGGGTCTATATTGCACTAAGATGCTGAAATAAATTCAGCATGACGATCGAATATTACAATGAACTAAATATTAAATGTTATTTTAAATTGAACTTAGCGCCTTCAGATTCCACTCTTTAATTTCTTCAATAGTAATCCTGTTTTCGTAAATGGCTTTTCCAACTACTACACTTCTAATTGGATATTTAGCCAGTTCGTAAATATCGTCCATTGAACTTACACCACCAGAAGCAATTAATTTGATCATTGGTGAGTGTTCCAGTAATTTTTGATATAATTCAATTGCTGCGCCACCTAATTTCCCGTCTTTACTGATATCGGTACATAGGAAGCGGAAAAATCCCAGCGAAAGGCATTTATCTACGTAATCCATTAGCTTAATAGGTGAGCTTTCCATCCAGCCCGAGTACTTAATCACTTCGTCTAAAACGTCAATTGCAATAACAATGCGGTTGGCATAATCGTCTTTTTTAGCAAAAGCCTCGCTCAACTGTGGCAAGAAATCAGGGTTGGTAATGGCTTGTGTACCTACAATTACCCGATGGATCCCGGCATCAAGCAAGTTAGTCACCTGTTCAACGGTTCTGATACCACCACCATACTGCACCTTCATGTCGGTTTTTTTGATGATCTCAAAAAGTGCTTTTTGATTACTAAAATCACCTTTAGCTCCGTTTAAGTCAATAATATGGATAAAATCTGTACCATTAGAGCGGTATTTTTCTATCATTTCGGGAATAGAAACATCATATTCCGTTTTCTGGTTGTAATCTCCTTCACGCAGACGGACCACTTTTCCATCCAAGATATCAATAGCAGGTATTATGTACATTTTATAAGCTTAAGTTTGAAAAATTTTTTAATACTAGTTCGCCGGCTTTTCCCGATTTTTCGGGATGAAATTGAACGCCGTAAAAATTATCTTTTTGTACCGCTGCCGAAAACTTTAAACCATAATCAGCAGATGCGATATCAAAAGTAGGGTTATATTCAATAAAGTACGAATGCACGAAGTAAAATTGTGTATTATCTTCAACACCTTCAAATAAAGAATTACTTTTTGGGCTTACCGCATTCCAGCCCATGTGTGGGATTTTGATGTTCAGCGACTTATCGAATTTTTTGGTTTTAACCGGAACGATATTTAAAAGCGCGGCATCGCCCTCTTCAGAATGTTCGGTAATAAGCTGCATGCCCACACAGATGCCCAGTACAGGTTTTTTTAGCTTTTTTATGGCTTCAACCAGGCCGGTACCCTTTAATTTTTCCATCGCCGCACCCGCATGGCCAACACCAGGGATGATGATGTGGCTGTATTTTTCGAGGTCATTTTCTGTATTTACCATGCCGTAGGTCACACTTAAGCGGTCTAAAGCTGCGGTAAGAGAGAAAATATTGCCTGCTCCGTAGTTTATAATTCCAACCATAATATAATAGTTAATATTCTTTTTTTATAGGTTTGAAAATGAAAGTCAGTTTTTCATCGGGCCTGTAGTCCCGCTATCGCTTATAGTCCTCTCCCGATGAAAAATCGGGATGCGGGCTATTCCGCTCTATCGGGTTTTATTTAACAGCGGATGGGCGTCAAAACCCTCAGTTAAAACCTTTCAGCCTTCCACCTTTAAGCCTTCCAATTCTCTTACAACATTCCTTTGGTACTCGGCAATACCATTTTCTCTGCATCACGTTTTATAGCCATTTTAATGGCTTTTGCAAATGCTTTAAAAATTGCTTCAATTTTATGGTGCTCGTTATCACCTTCCGCTTTTATATTTAGATTGCATTTTGCAGCGTCACTAAACGACTTAAAGAAATGATAAAACATCTCTGTTGGCATATCACCCACTTTTTCGCGTTTAAATTCAGCATCCCAAACGATCCAGTTCCTTCCACCAAAATCAATGGCTACCTGTGCCAGGCAATCGTCCATTGGTAAGCAAAAACCATACCTCTCAATGCCGAGTTTATTTCCAAGTCCTTTAGCAAAGGCTTCTCCCAGTGCAATACCGGTATCTTCTATCGTGTGGTGTTCATCAATATGCAAATCGCCTTTAGCCATTACTTCTAAATCAACACTGCCATGTCTGGCGATCTGATCAAGCATGTGGTCGAAAAAGTTTAAACCGGTTTCTATTTTTGCCTTTCCTGTTCCATCCAGGTCAAGGTTAATGGTGATGTCGGTTTCATCGGTTTTGCGCTCATGATGGATTTTCCTGCTTCCTGCTTTAAGCAGGTTGTAGATATCTTCCCATTTTTTGGTTTCAAGAATGATAACATCTAAGAGTGTTTCATGCTTATCCAGCGCTTCTGTAGAGCCTAATGCATCATTCTGGCGAAGAAAAATGGCTTTTGCGCCTAAATTTTTTGCCAAAACTACATCATTCAAACGGTCGCCGATAACGAAAGAGTTTTTCAGGTCGTAATCTTCGCTAAAATATTTCGTCAATAAAGCGGTGCCGGGTTTACGGGTAGGGGCATTGTCTTTTGCGAAAGTTCTATCAATTACAACCTCGCTAAAATGTACCCCTTCGCCTTCAAAAGTCTCCAGCATAAAATTATGGATAGGCCAGAAATTTTCTTCCGGATTTGAAAGTGTACCCAATCCATCCTGGTTGGTAACCATTACGAGTTCGTAATCCATCTCGGCTGCAATTTTCGATAGATAATATAACGAACGTGGATAAAATTTAAGCTTAGCAAAACTATCAACCTGTTCATCATCTGGCTCGATATTTAAAGTGCCATCCCTATCTATAAATAATACCTTTTTCATTTTAGAAATTTTCTAGAACAGTTAATAGTTTGTCGTTTTCTTCTTTTGTACCCACAGTGATCCTTAAACAACCTTCGCATAAAGTTACTTTAGAACGGTCGCGTACGATGATGCCTTGCTCTACTAAAGTATCATAAATCTTTAGCGCATCTGTAACTTCTGTGAGAATAAAATTTGCATCAGAAGGGTATACTTTTTTTACAATATTTATTACACTTAATGCCTTGCTTAAACGATCTCTTTCTGCAACAGATTCTTTAATCCATTCATTCACTTGTGCAATGTTTTTTATCGCCTCAAATGCTAAATCCTGAGTGGCCTGGTTGATGTTATAAGGTGGCTTAATTTTGTTCAAAACATCAATCACTTTTGTGGAAGAAAAGGCCATGCCTAAACGTAATGCTGCGAGTCCCCAGGCCTTCGAAAAAGTTTGCAAAACCACGAGGTTTGCGTACTCAGTTAACTCCTGAATAAAGGTCTTCTGGCGGGCATAATTAATGTACGCTTCATCCACTACAACGATACCATTAAAGTTGGCTAAAATGGTTTCAATATCTTCCCGGTTTATCGAATTTCCGGTCGGATTATTTGGCGAACAAATGAATATTAATTTGGTGTTTTTGTCGATCGTTTCTGCGATCTTTTCCATGTCTAACTGGAAGTCCGGAAGCAGGCTTACTTTGCGTAATTCTACATCATTTATGTTGGCCGAAACTTCATACATTCCGTAAGTTGGGGGCAGTACAATTACATTGTCTTTTCCCGGGTTACAGAAAGCGCGGAACAACAAATCTATTGCTTCGTCACTACCGTTTCCTAAAAATGTATTCTCAATAGGCACGCCCTTTATTTTACTGATGGCATCTTTCAAGTCCAGCTGTAAAGGATCCGGGTACCGGTTATAATTGGCGGGCAGCGGTGAGCCATAACTGTTCTCGTTGGCATCTAAAAAAACAGATGCCTGACCTTTAAATTCGTCCCTTGCGGTAGAGTAGGGGCGAAGGTTTTTTATATTTTCTCTTACTAAATCGTTAATGTCCATTTTTTAAGGTAAAAGGTAAAAGGTAAAAGGTAAAAGGGCTTGGCATGTAGCCTAAAGCTTTATACGTTATACTTTTTACAGATTTATTGAAATGACTTAATCTTATTTTCGGTTTTATTTTATACTTATTTATTTTCTGACTGCTGACTTCGGTCTTCCGACCCAACACCTAATCTTATACTCACCGCGTTTTTATGCGCCTCCAAACCCTCTGCTGCTGCAAGAATCTCTACTGTTCTGCCTATATTGTTCAAACCTTCCTGAGATAAGTGCTGGAAAGTGATTTTTTTCAAAAACGCATCTGTTGATACGCCTGAATAAGCCTTTGCAAAGCCACTGGTAGGTAAGGTATGGTTGGTTCCGGAAGCATAATCGCCAACACTTTCTGGGGTAAGATTGCCTAAAAATACAGATCCTGCATTGACAATCAGGGGGATAATACTTTCAAAGTTTTCCGTGGCCAATATTAAGTGCTCTGGTGCATATTCATTTGAAAATAACATCGCTTCATCCAGGTTTTTAGTTAAAACTGCATAAGAATTGGCAATGGCCTTGGCTGCTATCTCTTTCCTGGGAAGAATAGTAAGCTGACTTTCAATTTCTTTTAATGTTTTAGCTATGATTTGATTAGAGGTAGATACCAAAATAGCCTGGCTATCAGTTCCATGTTCTGCCTGTGCAATTAGGTCAGTAGCAATAAATGACGGATTGGCAGTCTCATCTGCAATGACCAGTACCTCCGATGGTCCGGCAGGCATGTCAATAGCCACCTTATTTTGGACCATGGTTTTGGCTGTGGTTACGTAGCGATTGCCAGGTCCGAAGATCTTATATACCTGTGGCACACTTTCCGTTCCAAAAGCCATAGCTGCTACAGCCTGTGCGCCTCCAATCAGAAATAATTTTTCGATACCCAATAACACTGCGCAGTAAGCCAGGTAACAATTTGTTTTACCATCACTTTGCGGCGGAGAGCATACGATGATTTCTTTACAGCCTGCAATAAGAGCTGGTGTTGCCAGCATTAAAAAAGTGCTTGGTAATACTGCAGTTCCCCCCGGAATATACAATCCGACCTTTTCAATTGCCCTGCTTTCGCGCCAGCAAACTACACCTGGCATGGTCTCTACTTTATCTTCTTTTTTGAGTTGAGACAAGTGAAAATTTTTAATGTTTTCATACGCCGTATCAATCGCTTTTTTTGCTTCATGAGGGATAGTTGCTGCAATAGCTTTTAACTCCTCTCCATCTAGAAAAAGTTTTTCCAGTTCCACCTTATCAAAGGTTTTGGCAAAATTAAAAAGGGCTTCGTCGCCATCCGTTTTTACTGATTTTACAATGTCGGCAACACGACTTTCCACCAACTTATCATCCTCAATCTGTCTGGAACACAGTTCTTCAATTTTTGATTTAGATAAATCTGTATAATTATAGATTTTCAATGATTTATATTTTTAAATTAACTAATAGTTAATATGAAATTTTAAAAATTTATCTGATTATTTTCTCAATAGGCATCACTAAAATACCTTCGGCTCCGGCAGCTTTTAAACTGTTTATTTTATCCCAGAAATCTTCTTCTGCAATTACCGAATGTACGGCTACCCAGTTAGGTTCGAAGAGTGGAACTACCGTAGGACTTTTTACGCCGGGCAATAAATCAACTACTTTTTGAAGGTTATCTTTAGATACATTCAGTACTACATATTTGTTTGATTTTGCACTGAGTACAGAGCGGATGCGTTGCAATAATTCTGCTACCTCCGGATTGTCGGCGATAGATTTGTTTCCGATTAAAACAGCTTCAGATTGCATGACATCAGCGAAAGGTTTTAAGCCATTACTTTTTAATGTTCCACCTGTTGAAACGATATCGAAAATGGCGTCACTTAATCCTAAACCCGGGCCAATTTCTACCGATCCTGATATGGTTCTGATATCAGATTGTATCCCTTTTTCCTGTAGAAATTTTTCGAGAATTACCGGATAAGAAGTTGCGATGGCCTTGCCGTTTAACTCTTCCAATTGTTGGATGTTGCTGGTGGCCTGAACGGCGATTTTTAAAGTGCATTTTCCAAAACCTAATTTTTGAAGATAGTCTACCTCGGCTTTGGTTTCTACAATCACATTTTCGCCCACTATACCTAAATCGGCAATGCCGTCCTGTACGTATTCCGGAATATCATCGTCACGCAGGAAAAGAATTTCTAAAGGAAAATTGGTAACGGTTGAGATGAGTGAACTTTTGTAGTTTTCGAAAGATAAACCACAATTTTTAAGTATTTCTACAGATTTTTCGTTTAACCTACCCGACTTTTGGATAGCAATTTTAAGTGTTTTCAAAGTATTGAATATAGAGTGAACAAGAAATTATTTTACGGAAAAAAGTTTTGAAGTACAAAACAAACATATCATATCGCCTATCGGCGATGGTGTAAATGTAAGTGATGGTTCAAAGTTAAGTTCATAAATTATTTCTGCCAGTATCAATACGTTAGCTGATAAGCGCTGGCAAATATAGTGTTTGATTTGTGAAAACAAAAAATAATGGCACTTAATTTGCCATTATGCTGTTTTTATTATCATTAACCGTTAATTTATATTAAAATTTTACGCTTTTGAAAAAGTTTCACCTTCTTATTCTGCCATTTATTTTATTTATATCTGCTTGTGGGTGGTTTAAAAGCCCGCCTGAGATTGGACAAGTACTATCTGAACATTTCAAGAATAAGATCTATAAAGATTTTGATACTGTAGCTTACGATAGTGTTTTTGTGAAAACAATGGACAGTCTTTCAGGTAAATTCGTAAATCCCAAAGCCATAAAAGCGTTTTATGCACATAATAATACTCAGCCTAAACTGGTTACACAATTCTACATTAATGGCCAGTTAGACTCACTGGTGAGTTATTTAGATCAAAGCACGGTACATGGCTTTAATCCAAAAATCTTTAAGGGTGATGAAATTAAAGGTTTATTGACTGTGTTAACGGCCAATAAGTTTAAGAAAGTAGAGGAAAGTTATCCTATAATTGCTAAACTGGAACTTCTGTCTGCTAATGCTTATCTAAATTATAACAATTATCTAAAATATGGGGTCGTAAATCCGCGGACGATTTTTTCCCGTTATTATATTAAAGTGAAGCGTCCGGATAGCTTGGGTATGATTAATCTTTTAAAGAGCAAAAGCTTTATAGATACCCTAAGATCCGTTCAGCCAAAGTCGGCTCAATACAAGGCTTTACAAGCTGCTTATTTGAATACAGATTCGGAAAGCGAAAAGCGAATTTTATTGTTGAATATGGAACGTTTCCGCTGGAAAATGCCGGAGACAGGAGACAACTATGTACAGGTAAATATTCCTGATTTTAGGTTAACCTGGTTTGATAAAAAAGATACCTTAATTACGATGAAAGTATGTGTGGGTGGCAAGCGTGAAAATGGTTACGAAGAGAAGCTTAAAGCCTTTGCAAAATCAGGTAGTTTAGATGATAAACCGAAGAATCATGAGACACCATTATTGTTCAGTAAAATTAACGCTATTCAGGCCAATCCGGTGTGGAATATTCCGGTAAGTATTGCTCAGAGTGAGATCTATTGGATGGCCAGAAAAGACCCATATTATTTATCGAACAGTAACATCAAAGTTTACTATAAAGATAAGCTGATCGGTGAGCCCGATACCATCAACTGGAGCAGGTATTCACGGGATAAATTACCTTTTAAATTTAAACAGGGATCTGGTGGTGGAAATGCCCTGGGAAAGTTTAAATTTATCTTCGATAATAGCTCTAGTATTTACCTGCACGACACCAATAACAAGAATGGATTTAACTTAACCAACAGGGCCATCAGTCATGGTTGTGTACGCATCGAAAAGCCACTTGAATTTGCTGAACTTTTGGTTAGAGATCCATACACTTATGATAAACTTAGGGCAGAAGTTGATTTGCCGCCAGTAGATAGTACGCATATAAAATGGTATAAAAAACGTATGGCTCAAAAGGCAGATACCACCAAGGCTTTTCAATTAAAACCTGCATGGTTCGGACCAAAGAAACAAGTTCCTTTATTGATTACTTATATTACGGCCTGGTCTCAGAATAATCAGATTGAATACCGTCCTGATGTTTATGGTATGGACGATAAACTTTGGGCGGCAATGAAGAAATTTAGGTAACTTAGTGTTAAGTTTGCAAAATGCAGGAAACACCTATTTTTAACCATCAGGCCGATATCGTAAATAGTGCCATCAGGTTTATGAACGCATGGTTTAAGCAATCAAAGGCCATTACAATGGAACTGAACGATTTTTTTATCCTGCCTGGAAAAAAAATCATTGGCAAAGATGTGATCATTGGGCGTTTGAAAGGTATTTTCGGACAATCAGACGAATATGTTGGGGGGCGTTATGATATTATTGATGTTAATTTTGAATTATTTGATGAGGTTAAAGGTATGGGCATTGTGGAAGGCGTTGCGGGTTACCGGGATGTGATTCAAAAACAATCTAAAATTATAAGCGGACCTTTTAAATTGTATTTTGCATTAAGCAATGGCCAATGGAAAATTGTAAATATCGAATTTCCCGGGTTTAGTTATTAGGTTGAAAAGTTGAGGATATTTTTATCTGAATTAGTCAAAACTTAATCTGACAGTTACAATAAATTAAACAACGTAACAGAGATTAGTATTATGACTACACAAGCAAAGATCATTAAGAACAAACTAGGTATCCTTGAGCTTGCTCAG
>NZ_JBHNZK010000022.1:0-71842 GCF_042464845.1 Pedobacter sp. BG31 | reverse complement strand
GAGCTATAAACAAGAGAAAGTAGTAGATAAATTAACGATCTCAGAAGAGCAAAAAACATACTCACAAATTCAATCTGACAATCAGTAAAAACTAACCAACTGTAAGATTAAGTAGTGGCTATTACATATTATTAGACGTGTAAAGCCGTGGTTTCGGAATTGATTTTAAGGTTTGCTACCGATAATGATTTGCTTTACGGTTTTCCGTACTCAAAAATTTTTTGATAAGCAAATGTAATTGACATTCCGCATAGCAATATCACAATTTTTATTAGTTCATGTTCATGCTTTTTATTACGTTGAGCAATATTCTTTTTAACATAGATTGGTCCTCTGTAATTATCTCAGCATCAGCAATCATGCCTGGTTTTAAATGAATAAGTGAATCTTTGGCTGTACGGAATAATTTTACCTGGGAAAGGAAAATACTATCTTTTATGGGAATTGCACTTATGGACGTTATAGTTCCACTTAAATAACCAAACTCTTGGGAAGGGTAACTTCTTAATCTTATTTGTACTTTCTGTCCTGATTTAATTTTTGCCATATTGACCTGGCTAATATTCATTTCTCCGAAATACGATTCATTTCCGGGATTTATATAAAATAATTCTCGATTGTCCTCTAGATATTGGTTTTCCTGTAAACTGTTAGCAAAAACAATATTTCCATTTGTTGGAGATGAGATTACATGCAATTTCTTCCAAGAATCAATTTCAGAGTTTAGACTATTTAGAGATTGGATAAATTTCATCCTCTCTTCGCGCATTTGGTTATCAAGCTCAGAAATCTCTTTTTCCCGAGCAACTATCGCAGCATTGTTACTCAATATTGAATTTTCGGTCATGTTAATTGGTTGCTGTTTTGACAGGTAAAGTAACTCCTGTTGATCCATTTCCATTTGAGAAATAACCTTTCTAGCTGAAAGTGTTCTATATCTTTCGTACTGATTTCGCGCTAGTACTAACTCTCTTTTTTGTAGGTCGTAATTTTGCTTGATTTTAAGATTCTGACTATTTAGATTTTCGATTTCACTTAACAGAAACTTTCTTTTCCGAAGATTTATTCCATCGGTAATAGAGGCTTTAAAGTTTATGAAAGCTTGATAAAAAGTTTGATAAGATGATTGTAGTTCTCCAAGGTTTAAATAATTGGGGGCAGTTAGCGAATTTAATTCTGCGTTTTCAAACTGTTCTTTTTGACGTAAAGAGTTTAATATATTAAACAATAACATTATTTGTTCTGGGTCAGCGGTACTTTCCATGTATGCTAAAGTTTCACCTTTTAAAACTTTCTGGTTTTCATTGACAAATATTTTCGTTATCTTTCCCGCCTGTCTATTTAAGACTGCTTTAGGTGCATTGATTGCATTAATTTTTAATATCGCGTTTACTTTATTAGGATATTTAATTATTGCGGACAAGCTAAGCAATATAGCGATCGTCAGGAAGATAAACCCTATCCCACGCTTTAATAACCAAGAGGGCGGTTTTGCAATGATATCCTGAAGATTCTCACTATGTTCACTGTCGTATTCAAATTTCCTTTCTCTCATATTTCGTCAGTTTCCCAGTTCCAGTTGATTTTTTACTAATGAATAGTATCGCCCTTTCTTAGCAGTGAGTTCTGCATGTGTTCCTTGCTCTTTAACTTCTCCCTTCTCCAGTACAATTATATTATCTGCATGAGTGACAGTACTAAGTCTATGGGCTACAATTATTACCGTTTTTTGGTGAAAAAAGGCATTTAAATTGTTCATAATTGCTCTTTCGTTATTAGCATCCAAGGAATTTGTCGCTTCATCAAGAAAGATATAATTAGGATTTTTATAAACTGCTCTCGCTATCAATAGTCTTTGCTTCTGGCCTTGGCTAACCCCTCTTCCTGCAGTACCAATTTTTGTATTTAATCCAAAAGGTTGTTCATCTACAAATTCCTGAAGATTCGCGATTCTTATAGAATCTTGAACCCTTTTTGAATCAGGAAATTCATCACCAACTGCAATATTTCTTTCAATGGTATCAGCAAAAATGTGGTTTTCTTGCATAACAAGACCGCAAGATTCTCTCCAGCGATATTGACTGATTGTATCAAGTTTTTTTCCTCCTATCAAAATCTCCCCAGTTTCAATTTCATAAAATCTCATCAGTAGTTTCAGTATTGTCGTTTTTCCACTTCCACTAACTCCAACTACAGCCGTGGTCTTATTTTGTGGGAATGTTAAGTTCAAATTGCTAAAAATCGGTTCATTACCTGCACCGTAATATCTGAAGGTTATATTACGTAATTCAATAGTCTTATCTTCCGGAAGTTCATTGGAATAATCTTTTTCAGAATTTTCTTCTTCGTCGGCATCGTATATTTCATTTAACCTTTCAAGACTGATTTTTGCATCTTGATACGATTGCATGAAGCTAAGTAGATAGAAGACAGGGCTGCTAACCATGCCAACAATATATTGTATAGCCATCATTCCTCCTATGGTAATTTCCCCACTAATGACCGATCTCGCACAAATATAGGTTATCAAGATTCCTTTAGATTGATTAATAGCCATCGCCCCAACGTTTTGGTATTGAGAAAGAACCAATCCTCTTACTTTAAGTTTAAATAACCTTGCTTGTATAGATTCCCAAATCCATCTTTTTTGTTTTTCAGAATTATTAAGCTTTATATCCTTTATACTTTGGATCATTTCAACGGTGTAAGTTTGATTTTCAGAAGAAACTTTGAAGTTCTGGTGGTCGAGCCTCTTTCTATATTTCATAAAAAGTAGCATCCAAAGTGTGTAGAGAATGGTCGAAACTGTAAATATAAAAAAAATGATTTTGTCATAAAGAATAAGCATTATTCCGAAGATCAGCATATTCAATAGTGAGAACAAGATATTCAGTGTATTCCCTGTAAGAAAGTTTTCAATCCTTTGTTGGTCACCCATTCTTTGCATTATATCTCCGTGCGTTTTAATGTCAAAGAAAATCATTGGCAAGCGCATTAACTTGATTAATAGATCAGTAATAATTGAGATATTTACTCTTGTACTAATGTGCAGCATAATCCATGAACGGATAAAAGAAACAGATGTTTCTCCAATGAATAACATCAATTGTGCAATCAACACAAGGTTAATGAAATTTAAATTTTTAGAATTTATTCCGATGTCCACAACAGATTGTGTCAGAAATGGAGTGACTAGTTGTAAAACAGTGCCGAGAAGCATTCCAAAGAATAGCTGAATAAAAAGTGTTCGATATCTTGTAAAATAAATGAAAACCTTTCCCCACTCAAGGCTTTTTTCTGTTTCTTCCTTATCTAAACTATGAAAATTTGGAGTAGGACTTAGAATTAATGAAAGTCCTTGGTGCAACTCTTTGTGTGCAAACCAATTTAGTGAAAATTCTTGCTTATCCATGATGATCAAACCTGTTGATGGATCGGCGATGTAGTATTTTCCTTTTCTTATCTTATATAAAACCACGAAGTGGTTTTGATTCCAGTGAAGAATACTTGGGAGTTCAATTTCGTCCAATTGATCGATCTTGAGCCGTACACCAAATGTTCTCATGTGTAATTTTTCAGCTGCTTCACTAATGCCTAGAAGATTTACGCCATTTTTAGTGGTCTGACATAATTTTCTAATTTTGTGTATTGAAACTAATTGTCCATAATGTTTTAGTACCATTTTTAAACAAGTTGCTCCACAGTCCATCATGTCCAGCTGTTTATAATGTGGGAATTTTTTCTTCACTATACAATTATTAAAAAATATGAGCTGCTTGTTTTAAAGTCTATTTTACGAGAGAGCGATAACTCTTATCTATTTGCTTCTATAAGATACTTCCAGTCTTAAAAAAAAGTTATTCATGTAAATTTCTCGTTAAGTGAGATGATTTCTTCATATCACGTTTTTTGAGATAGAATATTTTTTCCAGTCTTGAAATGCTATCTAGTTTAAATTGATTTGAGCATTCTCTTGAGCATTCCTGGATGCCACGGTTTATCCTATCAGAAACATTTTCTGCGGAAATAAAGGGAAAAATTAAAAATTTATTACTTGTGCTTCCACTAATTATTGTATTAGGGGGAAGTTCTTTCAAATTGAGTTGAAGAATTTCTTTAAAGTGAGACTTGTAGATTACATAAAATGTTGAATCGGCAAAATGATCTATCCATAAAAGCTGATTCGTTAGTGGAATTGCTTCACCATACCGATCAATCCCACCAAGCAAAATTTTTGCACCAGCGGCGCCTGCATCAATAATGCAGGTAATAAGATTTTCTTTTTTATAGTTTTCAGTAAACATATGGTCGTCTGAGCAGATAATAACAAAGTCATGTTCTGTTTGGTCAACTAATTTGATGACGTTTTTTATACTTTTCAAAAAACCTATATATCCATCTTTGGATTTTACCCCCTTGAATATTTTAAGTTCAAACTCATCTCTTTCCTTAAATTGACTTTGGATATCAGCTTTTCTTTTAGGATTGTTTGGTAAGTTGATTGCAAAAACGGGTATTTTATAGAACTGCTTCATCTTCGCTATGTATTCTGGAACGTAAAACTTTAAAAACTTTATGCAATTGATCAAACTTGTTCATTGTGGCATTGAAAAGTGCATCTACGTAGCCGATTTCATTATTTTGATCTGTCGCGTCAGAATATCCAAATTCACGTTGGATCGAAATGAATGGATAGATTACCATGATATGATTAGTTGCATTAGAGATGGCCATATCAACAGTTAAATCCTTACGAATTGGCATCTCAAGGAATTTTTTAAAAAATACACGGTAAATGATCATGAATTGTGTGCCGTTAAAATTGTCAATCCAATATAAATTATCTGTTGACCGCAAAATTCCTCTAGACCAACTTACTCCTCCCAAAAGAACATCTATACCAAGAAGTTTTCCTTTGGCGATATTGTTCATTAAATCTTTGATATTGAAATGGGAAGTAAAAATGTGATCATCCTCACAAATCAAGACATAATCATCTCCACGTCTGTCCGCCTCAGCAATAATAGCGTAAATAGTTTTCCATAAACCATAACCTCCATTTGCATCTTCAATTGCTTTAACGACTTCTAGTTTAAAAAAATTATATCTTCGAAACTCTGACTTGATATTTAAAAAGCGGTCTGTTCTAGATTTCAAATTGATGGCAAAAACAGGAATCCATTTATGTGTATTCATTATAGAAATTTCAATTACATGTTAACATTATAAAAAACTTTGATCCTGAAATATTATAATTGCTGCTATAAGGCACTATTAATCATGTCTCTTACCTTTTCATTGCCTGGAAAGGCCTGAAATTTATTAACCAATACACCTTCTTTATTGTATAAGATATATGAAGGAATGTATTGAAAATCAAAATGCTTCATGATGTATTCCCATTGATTGGATGTGAGATAGTAATGTTCATTTCCTATTCCCTTAATTTTTTCTTCCCAAAGCATGCGGGGAGATGAATTATTTGTCAGATAAACAAATACCACCGCCTTATCATGAAATGTATTCTTTGTAGTTCTAAATTGCTGCATGTCATCTAAGCATGGACTACACCAAGTTGCCCAAAGGTCAATGAAAATCACCTTTCCTGTATATTTCGAAATAATTGTTTCCATCACTTTATCATCAGGAATAGAAGAAATTTCATTGATTACTGCGGGGCTTTTAAATTTGTCTAATCCAACAACCTGGTCGTTTTTTCGAAAAAGTATCTTGGCAATTTCTCCGTTTTTCCAATATTTCGTTATATTTTCCTTTTGTTTGTCGCTTAGTGGTCTTAGCTCTTCGTTTAATTGCCTTCCGTAAGCATTCGCTGCCAATATATCATAATATTGGCCATCCTTAAAACCAATTAAATTTGATAAAATGGCTTTTACATTTGCCAGCCAACTAGAAATATCATTTTCTTCTATTGCTGGAAGTCCCAATATCTGATTTTGAAGAATTTCCTTTTGAACTTCGGGGAATGTAAAGCAGTTTAGATATTTTGGGTCGTTCAGATTAAAATCTTTCAGAAAATGAAAGTACGATTTGTCAACTTTTTTAATAGTAGGTTTTTTGGTTTGATCGGTGTCTAAATACCTATAATTAAGTAACATCTGTCTTTCATAATTAAAAACATGAGCATTATACAGAAATAAACGAAAGTCTTTGGATAGTAATTCTTTTAGATTTTTTGATAAAAATTTGTCTTTATTTAAAATCCCTAATCGCTCTGATAAGATATTTTTAGTATAGTTCAAAAAGTAATCTGTGCTTTTTTCATGTAAGGGTTCAGGCATCCTACCTGATCTATGGTCAATCATTTTACCAACAACATCTAAGCTGTGAGTAATATCATATTTATTCATAGCAGGTTTGATATCAATATTTGCTATCTTATTATTCAAATTATAGGTGATTTCAACATTTGTAACACTGCCCGCTTTCAATTTTACAAGAAGATATTTTTCTGGATCTATACTAATGTTCATACTCACTAGCGAAATATTAGTCTCGACATCTGCATCAATAGAGAATCTACCAAATTTATCCACCAGTGCTTTATATTTTATATAACCACCTGAAATCGCATATATTAAATTAATATTTACGAAAACGCTGTCGTTATTCCCATTATTCTGCCTGATTATTTTGCCAGTTATTCGAGATGTGCTTTTTTTTATGTAAACTGTATCAACAACATCAGCTTTACACAGTTGACAGATCGAAAAAAATGAAAGAATGACTATTAAAACTGCAAATAATTTATGTTTTTTATTCATATTCTTTTTATCTAAATTAAGCAGGCCTTGTTATAAGGCCCGCCTGGCATATTAATGTTAAAGGAGATTTGAACAGTGCAAGGTGTAATCTGGTGCATATGCTCGACAATATCCAGGTGAGTCTTTTCCATTATATAAGAAAGAACATTGGTCGCCAGCTTTCTTGCCTTGACATGCGGCTACCTTTGGAGGGACTGCAGGAGGTTTTGACCCTGAACCCGAACCTGACCCGAAGTCACCACCGACAATTTTTTTCAATTCATCACGAGATAAAATCTCTGTAAAGTCAAAATCTGATAATTTTAGTTTTTTCATTGTAATTTAATTTGATGTTTTTTTTTGTTTTGTAATTTCAGGATACAACACCTCGTTACCTGCCTCTCCTAGAGAGTTAAGTACCAACACATAATAGCTTTATTTTATATTTTTTTGATTAGGATTTTAAAAAATGTTCGATATCAGTTATGCTGTAACTCTCAGGTAATTGGTAGCCATTAAAAAAAATAGTGGGTGTAAAATCAATGTTCATCTTTTTACACCAATCATTCATTTCATCAATTTTCTCAGACTGCCTATTTAAATGTTCATTCACCTGATATTTTGCCGCAAAATGATCATAGTTTTTTCCCGGCGTTGTGTACCAATCATCTAAACAGTCTTTTGTTAAAACTTTGTTGGTTTCATATATTGCCAGGAAATGTTTGACAGGTTTATTCCTTAAATCATTGTCCTCGTTACTGGCTGTAAACAAAATTTGAATACTTAAATCATCAATTTTTTCCAAAAGGTTGTTTAGTATTGGGTGTATTTTGGCACAGGGTTCGCAATATGGATTACAAACTTTAACGATTTTATTTTTTGAATTTTGATTGCCAAGCAAAATCCCTAAACCTTCAGTAGTTATAGTGATTGATTTCTGTGTTTTTAACATAGTATCAAAAACAAGTGGATTGAATTTAACTTTCATACAGTTTTTTAATTCGACCTTGTTCGAGCTACTGGTTTTTAGTATTCTTATCATTTGATTGGCAAGTAAAAAAATTAAGAGACCAATCAATACGAAAATAGCTAGCACATTCCAACTCAAGTTTGTAACGGGAAATATAGGTTTATCGGCGAAGCTATTTGAAAGAATAATTAAAGATGATTGGCTGAACAAAATGAGCTGTACAATTAGGCATAGTTTGCACCACTGCCTAACTACCTTCCATTGATAATATATTGAAAAAGGAATGTAAAATGTGGCTATCATTGAAAATAATGATAGATACTGCAATGTATCTCTATTGCTGAAACCATTTAATATTTGGCCAAATAAGACGGTAAGAAAAAAAGTTACTCCCCATATACTCCAGCTAACGCTTAAAAAGGAAGATGCTTTTGAATTTAATACCTGATTGCAGTTTAAAGAATTGTTTATTTTTCCTCCACAAACTTTAAGAAGAAGCGTATTTGAGCGATCAACTTCAAAATAAAATAATAGACTTGCTACTATTGCTCCGACAAGGCTTAACAAATTGTAGATAAAAGGAATAATATTTTGTTCAAACCCAACAGTATAAAAATTGTAAAATCCGACAACCAGTGTAAGAATTGGAGAAAATAGGAGTAATGAATCTGTAATAAGCCTTTCCTTTCTCTCAATAAATTGTTCTTTTTTGAAATTTTTTTCCCCTGATTTCTCGCTACTTTCTGCAATTAATACAATTCCCCGATATATTTTTTCAAAATAAGTCCAATCATAACGGGTTTCTTTACCGGATAAAGAATTATGTATTATAACGCTATGTTCTGACGTTGATTTTATTAGGCAATAGTAATCATTATAGAGATCTCCCGCTTTAAGAAGTGCTACAAATGGCTGTTCCAAATTCTTCAATTTTTCAACTTTTAATCGTATTGTCAAATTCTCAACTTTATAATAATTTAGAACATCAGATACGCAGAGCAAACTAGGGTATAGCGGATGCTGCTCCAATTTTTTTCGTAGGTCTGTTTTGGTTACAGTCACTTTTAATGTCTTCAGGAGGTTATGAATAACGAGTAAAGTATTGTCCTGCGGACCAAGAAGATTTTTATAGATTTTGAGCATTAATGGTTAGATTTAGTTATTACCATCTTATAAAAACATACGGTTTTTACTTTATAAGACATAATAATTACTTTTACTGTGACTAAAATTACAGTTTATGCCTTTCCAATTCTTACCGATTTTTAACTTGTTATGGTATTTAATTGACGGGTTTAATATTACATTGGGTTAGTATTTTTCATTATTGTTTGTCTGAATTTTTTCAAAAAAACATATAGGTTTTTGCTAAATACTGTTTTAAAAAGTATTTAGGCAGCAAAAGAGGGTATTTCGTTTAAAACCATTTTTTAGATTGGAAACTTTGGCTGGAACTGCTAGTTGTCAATTCTTAGATTAATGAAAAATCTAAAGTTTAATTTTTATTTAGTTTTATGGCAAATTTTCGAACTTAGAAGAACCTGGTATGAATTTGACGTATATCATTCTGGCACACAATGATCATAAACATCTTGAACGGCTAATCAGCTCTTTGTATGCTGATGGTGTCACGTTTGTTATCCATATTGATAGGAGGGTAGATATCTCTCTTTTTGAAAAACATTTCACTCATCTTGATATGAAAAGCATTTTTTTTGTCAAAAGAAGATTTTCTAGCGATTGGGGAAGTTTTTCCATTGTTGAAGCAACTTTAAGCTGTTTGAAATTTGTATATAATAAATTACCCTTAACTGACCGCGTTAGCCTGATGAGCGGACATGATTACCCAATTAAAAACAACCAGTATATTCATGCCTATTTTAAGGCTAACCCAATGAAAATATTTATTGATTTTAATAAGGTACCTTATAGGATATGGTGGAATGGAGGAAAAGACAGATTCCCAAGTTTTAAAGAAATAGACAATATAATGGGGATTTATGCGGGTTCTCAATGGTTCTCACTGCCAAAATACGCTTTAAAAATCATTTTTGACTTTATAAAACTTAACCCAAAATTCATGGAATATTTTCGCGCTGTTGATATACCAGATGAAAGTTTCTTTCAAACTCTTTTTTTAAACTGTGGCGAAAAAATTGTCGGGAATAATCTTGTCAAGAAAAATCTTCATCTGATCAAATGGGATTTTCCTTATCGTCATCCGCGATATTTTAATGAATTCCATTTTAACCTGATCAGAAAAAGTCGCTCTTTATTTGCCAGAAAATTTAGTGCTGAAATTCCTTCTAAAATACTTGATAAAATTGATTTTGAACTTCTATCTAAAAAAAACAAAATTCAAAAAAGGTTATCCCAAAATGGAGGTAGCAAAGACTGTGTTGTACTCTTTCTAACAAATAAAGATGATAGCTCAACGCTTGACACCTTTCGGTTGATAAAAACAGAAATTCCGGAATGCCATGATTTACGTTTGTTGTACCATCAAGGATCAAAACAAGTTCCGAAATTTATTTTACTAGAAGATCCATTTCTCTTTACTGATGAAATTTTAAAGTCTATTGGCTTTAAAAGCATTTATGATAAACTGGTGCCCGGAAGTAACCACTTCCCACTTTTTATGTATGCCAGTAAAAATCCGGATTACAAATACTATTGGTACATTGAAGACGATGTCAGATTCAATGGAAGATGGAACACTTTTTTCAATTCGATTCAAGAGAGTGAAATCGATACTGATTTCCTGACTTGTCACGTACGAAGGTATAAAGATGAGCCTAATTGGTTTTGGTGGGAAACACTAAAGCATACAAGTGGGGAAAGAATTGCTTTAGATTTAAGGCTTCGGTCATTTAATCCAATTTTTAGGATTTCAAAGAGAGCATTGGATTTTCTTAATAAAGCATACCTTTCGGGATGGAGCGGACACCATGAGGTGTCCATAGCAAGTTTATTGAGTTCTGCAGGATTTTTAATCAATGACCTAGGAGAGGTCGGCGAATTTGTGTTGCCGAAAACAAAGAAATATTATAAATCTGCATTTCCTGACAGAAATGGCGATGTTGCAACGGGATCTGTACGGTTTCGCCCACTTATAAATATCAATGAGATGATGGAAGAGATACTGTACCATCCTGTAAAGGTTACGAACAATTATGAAGAAGTTTCGCTTAAAAAAAGTAAAAAGCGAGAAACCTTAAGGTAAGTTGCGGGTTATCAAGATATTTTGCAGACATACAAAAGCGTAAATTAAAGACGCTTGTCATCGATCTGAGGGGTAATCCGGGCGGTAATTTAGTTTGGCCGGCGAGGTTTTATAGTCACCTGATCGATTCACCTAAATATTTCTACAGGCTGTCTGAAGAAATAAAAATGCAGAAACAGCTGTATAATAATCAAAAAATACGGGTTTGGGTGGATAAAATGTCAAGGTCAGACTTCGAGTTGATCAGCCCTCATCCATTTACATTTAAGGGTAAAATATATGTTTTGATTGACGGTGGTACTTTTTCGGCAGGCAGTTTACTTGCTGCGAATTTAAAAGCCCTGAAAAATGTAACATTTGTTGGTGAAGAAACAGGTGGCAGTAAAAATGTATGGACGGCTTTGACGCTGAAAAGTCTTAGCCTGCCTACGACTCAGCTGTTGCTCCGTTATGGAACGCTTCCCGCTTTTTTTGGTGACATTACCCGTATTGACGGCAGAGGTTTGATGCCGGATGTTGAGATTACTTACCAGATTGAAGAAGAGCTGGCCGCTAGAGATTTGGAATTGGATTGGGTGTTGAAGGATATGGAGAAAAACATCAGTAGGCGATAGGTTGAAACGTGATAAACATTTCTAAACCGGGCGGTATATGCTGATAAATTTTTCATGTTTTAAATATCCAAAAAAGTTTTCTGTTATTTGCCTTTCCGGAAGATTACCTGGATTCTTTCGTTGTTAAGCCAAAATTGCAGATGATTTTCTTCCTGCATTTGGTATCCCTCTTCCAGCCTTATGATCCGAATGCTACTTTGGGTTCAATTAACTGAATAAGCCTGCATCTGCACTTCGGCTAAACTTTCCATTTCGGTTAAATATTTCCCCGATTCTGTTTACTCCGTTATCGCCGGTTGATGCAACTTTGTCCTTATAAAATCAGAACAATGAAAATCGTATTAACAGGTTCGTTAGGGAACATCGGAAAACCACTCACTACATTACTGGTAACTGCCGGACACCAGGTTACGGTAATCAGCAGCAAAGAAGAAAGAACAGCTGAAATTAAGAAATTGGGTGCCGGTGCAGCCATCGGAAGCATTCAGGATGCGGAATTTTTAACGGAGACATTCAGAGGGGCCGATGCCGCCTATCTGATGGAAGCATGGGAAGGCATCGGAAGCGTCTTCGATCAGGAGATCGATTTTTTAGCTGAATTTGAGAAAATTGCCCATCAGTACGTTAAGGCCGTTCAGGATTCAGGAATTAAAAAAGTCATCCATTTAAGCAGCATTGGGGCGCATTCGGCGGCAGGAACCGGTAGCCTCCTGGTTCATCACCATGTGGAGCAGATTTTACAGACGCTTCCGGAAGCGGTTTCCATCAAGTTCATGCGTCCGGTCGGATTCTTCAGCAACATCTACCGTTGGCTGCCGATGATACAGTTGCAGGGGAAAATCATTCAAAGCTACGGCGGCGGACGAAAGGAACCGTGGGTTTCGCCCTATGATATCGCAGCCACCATTGCAGAAGAGATGGAAAAGCCCTTCCGCGGAAGAACGGTCCACTATATTGCCAGCGATGAGGTGTCTCCTGATGAAATTGCCGCCGCACTGGGACAATCCATTGCCAGGGATTTGAAGTGGGAAATCATCCCCGTTGAACAATTGCTGGATCAGATGCTTTCTGCCGGCATTAACGAATGGATTGCCAAAGGGCTGGTGGCCATGCAACAGGCCCAGGGAGACGGCAGCTTATATGAAGATTTTTACGCACACCAGCCGGAATTCGGACAGGTGAAATTAAAGGATTTCGCCAAGGAATTCGCCGGGGTATTTAACAAAAAATAAAATAATTGGTTATGAAAACAGCATTGATTACAGGCGCCAACAAAGGTGTAGGACTTGAAACCGCCAGACAGCTTTTAGAGAACGGGTATTTTGTCTTCATCGGAAGCCGGAATATGGAAAACGGGGAATCGGCCGTACGGCAGCTTCAGAAAGAGCGCTTTGAAAATATAAAAGCGGTACAATTGGATGTCACCGACCTGAATTCGGTGGAAGAAGCAAGAGCAGAGATCGGAAAGCAGACGGAGGTTCTGGATGTGCTCATCAATAATGCAGGCATTAACGGCGGGATGCCGCAGGCTGCCCTGGAAGCACCGGTTGAAGCTTTCGATAAGGTGATGGATACCAATCTGTACGGCGTGATCAGGGTAACCCAGGCATTTATGGACCTTCTCCGGAAATCAGTGGCACCCAGAATCGTGAATGTTTCCTCCAGCGGCTGCTCCCTCACACTGCATTCTGATCCGGACTGGATGTATTACAGCCATAAGGCAGCTGTTTATACCGCTTCAAAGGCAGCCATGAACATGTATACCATCAACCTGGCCTATGAGCTCAGGGATACCGCCTTCAGGGTAAATGCCGTTTGCCCGGGCTTCGTGGCAACGGATTTCAATAACCACCGCGGTACCGGAACGGCAGCGCAGGGAGGTAAACGGATTGCCCGATACGCCATGATCGGAGCGGAGGGGCCTTCCGGAAAATTCATCAGTGAAGAATATAATCCTGAAAACGGAGAGACCCCCTGGTAATTAATTCGCTATTATTGACACACCAACCGCAGGAATGAAATCATCTTCCGGCTGCGGGCTTTAAATTTTAAAAGATGAAAAGCAAACCCAACAACCTGCATAACTTCCGTTCACTGTCCGAGTTCCATAAAATGTTCGGGTTACCGAAGCCCGAACATCCGCTGGTGAGTTTTATCCGGCTGGAAGACATGAGCTTGCCGGATGAGGCCTTACCGGATTACCTGGTGCTGGATTTTTATAAAATCGCCTACAAGGATACGATGGGAAGGGCCAGGTACGGCCAGCACCATTACGATTTTGGCGAGGGCGGACTGGTATTCACCGCTCCCGGCCAGCGCTTTGAAAAACCTGTTGCCAATAAAGGAAAAGGCTGCCTTATTTTACTCCATCCCGATTTTTTCCTTTCCTATCCTCTGGCAAAGAAAATCAGGCAGTACGGGTTTTTCTCCTACGCAGCAGATGAAGCGCTGCACGTTTCGGAAAAAGAAAAAAGAACCCTGTTTTCGGTCTTTCATATTATTGATGAGGAACTCCAGGCAAGGACCGATGATTTCAGCCAGGACGTGGTGATCTCGCAGATCGAACTGCTCCTCAATTACAGCAGCCGCTATTACAAGCGGCAGTTTATGACAGATAAGGCAGCGAATGACCACCTGATCGGAAAGTTTGAGAAGGTGCTGGATTTTTATTTCCGGGATGAAGCGCAGTTGGAGAACGGTTTGCCTTCCGTACAGCACGTAGCCGATCGGTTAAATGTCTCGGCCGGTTACCTGAGTGATATGCTTCGTTTCTTAACAGGCCTTAATACCCAGCAGCACATTCACCACCGTTTTATCGAAACGGCAAAAGAGATTTTGTCCACCACTGACCTTTCGGTCTCGGAAATCGCCTACCGGATGGGATTCGAATATCCGCAGTCCTTCACCAGACTGTTCAAAAGCAAAACCGGCCGGACGCCTCTGGAATTCAGGCAGGCTTTTAATTGAAATCAAATATCGTATTAAAGAAAGATATAGCTGCGATCAGCATCCAGGCAGTTCAGCTAAGAAGTTGCAAAGAGCGCCCCATTGGAAGAACCTATAAAGATTTATTAAAGTAAGCTTTTTTTAAGGGATCTGTAAGTGTTCTAAATCTGTGAATAATTTTGCAGAACCTGCTCATTAACATCTTGTTGAGTTTTATCTGTTAAATGGCAGGAAAAAGTCTTTCTACGGCTTTAGCACTGGCCGTCCATGAAGCTAAACCGCTGTCCTCATGGTTGTACAGGATTGCCAAAACTTTTCTGCTATTGGGATGTTAAGCGGTAGATAGGATAACAGTGAGGTGGTTACGGATAGACAACAGCATGTGCTGCAGCATCAGCGAGGGGCTGCCGTTTCCATCGCATGGCAAAGCAAAACTTTATATTTTTAGAACGCATTCATGGTTACTCTTTTCTTAAGTCTCTTCTTTGTATGCAGTGAAATTGCAGCTTCTTTAAACCCTGTTGATCAGGATATTAAACCTGCAACCGCTGCAACGGCGCCGCGCCGTTTTGAAGGGACCTGGAAATATGTAGTGATGGGTGAGCAGGGGGTGCCCGAATCGCAGTTTACGCTGACTTTACACCAGGAGGGGAACCGGGTAAAAGGACAATACTGTGCCATTACCCAAAGTGGGGGGAAAACGGATTGTGACCCAGACGTCATCTATAATCTGACCGGCACGATCCACAAAGGAAAACTGATCGGGAAATTTTACAGCTTTTTTGGTATGCCAAAAGATAAAGGAAGTTTTGAACTTTCTGTTTTGCCGGGGCAGCGTTTACAGTGGACAGTGACCCATCCAACCAAAAGCGTATATTACGCACCTGAACATTGTGTTTTGAAACCGGTAAAGCAACCTTAAGTTTCTATTTTTGAAATTTGAAACTTATTAACGATTCTTCGGATTTAATAAACTGATTGCCAGTTTAATGGCTTTTTGCCTGATGATTTGTTAATACTTTATGCCATGCAGCAGGCAAACAAAACCTTACTGCCGGGGTTTGCTATGGTAAAATCATCATACTATGAGTAAAATGACAAAAACATCTGATATTGAAAAATTCATTGAAAAATTTGAACCATCCAAGTTTAAACGCCTGGCCAGGGGAATAGAGGTTAGGGGCATAAAAGATCTGAACAAAAGCATTGTATATGCCAATGAAGTGATTGAAAAGCTGAAGCTAAAACTTTCAGTTGCGCACAGCGCAGAAATGGCCATGTACGGCAGTTTTGAAGTGGTGTATCAGAATGCCGGTTAAAAATGGATTTTTAGGGTTTTAGCCTGATCAGTACCAGGAAAACGTTTGTCGGGAAATGGACAGGCGTTTTTCTTTTTTAATGGAAAAGAAGTGAAAACCATCCCGACCGGTTAAAACCACTGGCTTGTTTTTACTGTTGTAGAAACATGGAAACACCGGTACCCGGATTTTTGATCTATCCTGATTTTATCAGCGAAGCGCTGGAACAACAATTAATAGCTGAAATAGATGCGCAGCCCTGGATGGTGGATTACGCCAGGCGGCTGCAGTACTATGGTTTCCGCAATGAGCTGGAAGCACCCTACGCGCTTATTGGCATTCCGCTGCCCATCCCGCCGGCCATTAGTAAAGTTGCGCAGAAAATATTTACCGAAAAAAATCTGGAGCATGCTCCAGATCAGGTGATCATTAACGAATACCAGCCGGGTGAAGGCATCAGGCCCCATAAAGACCGCAATTATTATGAAAACCAGATCTGTGGCCTCAACCTGGCAAGCGGCTACATTATGCGCTTTACCAAGGTAAAAGGCGGGGAGGTGGTTGATATCGAAATACCAGTGCGATCGCTTTACATCATGCAGGATGATGCCCGTAAAAAATGGAACCATGGCATTCCGCCAAGAAAAAAGGACCTGATAAATGGCGTGATCAGGCACCGGGGGCGAAGGCTATCCATTACCTACCGCAAGGTAAAGCCATCAAAGGTGCAACAGATGAACCCGGAGGGCAGGGTGGCCGCTATCCTGCGCGAAAAATTTAAGCTGATGATTGCCGGAGGCTAGATTTACCTATCTCTACCAGCAACTGCTTTGGCTGAACATTGGATAAGGGCATGAATTTTTTGATGGCCCTCAGGAGCATTACATTATATTAAATCCACATCGAATTCATGTTGCCAGGGTCCGCCCAGGTAAGAAAAAACCTGAATCGCCTCAATGCCCACTTTAAAACTTTCGAAATTGCTGTTCAGCGCATCAAACAGTAGCCTGGCCGTTTCAGGGCTTACCTTATTCTGGATGGTCACATGTGGCCGGTAACCCTGCCTGTCCTGAGCTCTGAGCACCGCGTAAAAGTGTTTGGCAAGTAGCTGGTGCAACTGTTTTATTTCAGCACATTCCACCCGGTAGGCCACCCCGCGCCCCAGTTTCATCGGCCCCGTTGCTTTGGCTAAGAAACAGGGAAACCGGAAGGCTTTAAGAAAGGATCTGGTTTCTTCGGTGTTGGGCAGATGGTGAAATACCATCAGGTGTGCCTTCAGAAAATTCCGTTCCGACGGAAAATAAGCCCTGCGTTTGCCATCAAAAAATGCCTGGCTTTTTTCATCCATTTTTAGGGTTACAATTAAGGGATTGCTCATGTATAATCGGGTAATGAATAAAGGTAACGCCCTCAGGCATCAATGCATTTTACTTCTTTTTGGTTGTAAATGTAAATGGGCGATGGTATTGCCTTAAAACAGCAGCTGAACAAAAAGGTGTACAGGATTGTTTGTTCAAATGAAAAGCCTGAAGCCGTTTGATAAACTTTTTGTGCCGTTTGGATGTTAATGTTAGCAGACAGCATAACAATGCAGTTATGGATAAATTTAGCTTAATGGCCCTTACCACTCATACCCTATACCCTGAACAAACATGGGCACCGGGTAACCACTATTACCGGCATCATTTTTTGGAAAGCATCCCTGTGCGCAATGAAGGCGAGCGGGACATGACATTCATTGTGCGGGACGGCACCGATTTATTGCTTTTTGCACAGTCGGCAGCGCGCTTTTGGAAATCTGTAGCTAACTGTCCCTACATTTTTAAAGGAACGGTGCGTACCCGAAATGGGAACTGTTTTGCCACATTTGATTATGTGCCCGGATAAGAAACGGAAGGTAATTTTGGAACCAAAAAATAGCTATACTTTCTGCGATATATCTGCTGGCTGGCATTAAACAACAGGTAAGTTACTAAGCAAACCGCTTTAGCCGGTTACTATTTTTATAAAATTAAAGTTTTGGGTGTTTGTATTAATTGATGATGGTAGAATCCTTTAACTGGAAAAACATATTTCTTAAAGATCTTGATTTTGGCATTGCGCTGGAAATTGGCATGCGTACTGTGATTATGTTTGCCCTGGTGCTGATCTTCCTGAGGTCTACAGGTAAAAAAGGCGTGCGTCAGCTCAGCATTTTTGAGGTGGCCATTATTATTGCATTGGGTAGCGCTGCCGGCGACCCAATGTTGAGCGGCGAATCGGCCATTTTACCATCTGTGCTGGTATTTCTGGTGATTTTACTGGTTTACAGGGTCATTACCTTTTTTGCTGCCAAATACCAGAAAGTGGAAAATATACTGGAGGGCGTACCGATGTATATTATTGAAAATGGCAGGTTTACCATGAATGAGCAGGGAGATGCCAATTTTGCACAGGATGAATTTTTTGCAGAAATGCGGGTACAGGGCATTGAACATGTTGGCCAGGTGAGGGCGGCAGTGCTTGAAACCAATGGTCAGGTGAGTTTTCTTTTTTTTGAAGATGAGGATGTGAAACCAGGCCTGCCCATCTACCCCAAGGTATACCAAAAGAAAACCAATAAAATAACAGCGACTGGACTTTATGCCTGCACCCACTGCGCTGAAGTGTTGCGGTTAACACAACAGCAGGCTTGCAGCCGCTGCCAAAAAGAAGAGTGGGTGGCCGCCATTAGCGATAAGCGTGTGAAATAGGTAATTTGTTTGGCGCTTGCCAAAGTTGCATTTTCAGTGTATGGCTTAAAGCAGAAAAAATGAATTGTACGAAAATGTATTGACAGGATAAACTAAATGAAAAAGGTTAACCTTGAGCTTATACTGCCGCTTTTTGTATATAGTTGGGCCTATCTATATCTCCTGGAAGGAAGCTGAAAACCACACCAATGTATACAGGCGCTAAAAGTACATAGTTAATTATAGTTTTGCAAAAGATGGTGTGCGGATCAGCAGGGAAGAACCGGGCATGCGGAAGGACTGAATACCTGGCTTGGAGAATAGATAAAAGAGCAATAAGCCTGACGGCTATTTTTACCTTCGGCAAAAAGACTACATCAAACAGCGGTAAAATCAATCAGGTAATATACATGATGCTGTTTTTGGAGCATTAGCGGTAATCAATCTTTTTAATCTTTTGATATAATTAATAAGGCTAACATGATAAAAATATTAAAACTGATAATGGCTACGGCCCTGATGAGCGTTGGTGTTAAGGCCCAGCCTTTTTTGCTTAAATCGGGCGCGGAAGCCAAGCCCTTTTTGATGAACATTTACTATGGTACGGGCGGAAAGGGCGCTTATGTAAAATACCTTGGGCAGCAGGGCGTAATTCCCCTTCGGCTAAAAAGCCGGAAGACTCAGGGAGAAACCCCGGCAGTACAGCTTACTTATGTTTGGGAGGAAGTATTGGACGGAAAAGTGACCGGAACATACCAGTTAAGTGAGCAGGCCAATCAAGTTTCAGCTGCATTGTACATACGCAACAAAGACCAAAAGCGATTTAAACTGGAGCAGGTAAAGAAACCGGAAGCGGATGCGGAAAAGGCAGGTTACCTGTTGCATGGAGCGCTCATCTCTTTCTCGAAAGGGATGGATGACCGGTTGACATTCCGCTATCCGGATAAACTTATAAAAACAGCACGGTTACCCGGTTTCGACAGTCCGGACCCACAACGTAAAGGAACTATAGCCGATTATAATTTTGACGGTTATGACGATGTAGCACTCTCCATTCCGGATGCCGGGATGGGAGTATACCGTACTTTTACCATTTATTTGTACAACCCGGTATCAAAGCGTTTTGAGCAACTTGCTGAACCTCAGGATTCGCGCGCTAAATGTGCCGGATTTTGTGATGTAACCTTAGATCAGAAAAATAAACGGTTTATTACCGCCTGCAGGGGTGGGGCAAGCTGGTGGACTAATGTATATCAATATCAATCCCGAAATCAACTCGTTTGGCTAAGCTCCCGAAAAGTAGCAAAGTAAACAGTTGTTAATTAGCGGCCATCCCGCCAGGTCAAAACCGGTTCGGGCCTGAACTGGACTCCCTGGTTTAAAGGCGTTAAAAAAGCCTCATCAGGATTCACCCCATTAACATGCAATGAGGCTTGATTTTTTCAGGCCGGCCCGGAAATAAAAACCGGGCCATCGTACGAGGGTGAGGGCAAGCGGACAGTTGAGGAGGCTTAAATTTACTTCATCAGGTGATTTATAATCAGTTAACCGGTTTTTATTCAAATCATATATAAATAGCTGATAAACAGGTTGAAAATTCATCATTTATAAAGCGATCAGTTAGCTAAGGCACTTTGTTCTAATTCCAGTACCTTTCTGAACATGGGGTCGTTTTTTAACAAAAAGTTTTTCCCGAATATATCTTTGCTTATTGTTCTTAGATACAGGTTCTCAATGGGATAGGATACCGGGTATTCTACATGGTTCTGGAAAACATCCTCAAGCTTTTTGATTCCGGTAAAATCGACCTGTGGTTCTACCCTGAAAATAAATTTGCTGTAGGGCAGCATTTTGATGAGTACATCGGCCTGCAGTCCGCCCAACAAATCTGGTGTTTCGCCAATGCTGATCAATTGTTTGGCATTTTGCGCCAAACTGGAAAGATTACTGGCCGAAGAGTAAATAAATTTATCCTGGAGGATATAAATCTTTCCGTTAAAGGGAAACCTGGCACGATCTGGCGTTACAAAATTAAAAGATTGTTTGATGAAATACATTTCCTGCGATTTGAATTGAGGTACGCCGGGATTAAAAGTTTTGTTATTGCTGTTGATGACGGAATCGCGGTTGAGGTGATATTTTTTCCGGGTTTCGGGACTGAAGTTCCGGCCGACCACAACGTCCTTTTTCAAGGTATCACTCAGCAGTTTCTTTAAAAAGATATTATAGGTTTGGTCTGAGCCGCCACCATTGCCCCTGATATCGATGACCACGCTGTTTACAGGGTGCCGGGCAAAAATAGCCTCCATGCGCCGTTTAATCGTATCGCCCAGTTCCGTGCGCATGGCCGGGAGTTTGGCATAAAATATACCTTCCTGTTCAAAATAATGGGTTACCACGGTATCGGTCTGGCTGAAATAACCATAGTGGTTTAGCTTTTTGGCCAGGTAGGTTACGGAGTCGTTTTTGTGGATGTTCAGCTGATGCTGCCTGTATTGCTGATCAACAAAAGTCATTCTTAAAGTATCCTGCTTATAGATTTCGGCCGGCCAGTAGAAATTTTCGTCATAAACCCGGTTATTTACCCTATCCCAGCGCAACGGAGCGTAAAGTTGGGTAAGGTTGGCCACAAACTTATGGATATTTTTGCCATTGCAGCGAATCAGTTTCATGCCGGCAGGGTAGGCTTTACCTCTGTAGCTGAATGGCATTAAATTATAGTACGATCCTGAAGTGTAGATCAGGTTAAGATCGGCCTTTGAATAAAAACTTTCTTTGAGGTATTTTACGTACTTATACATATTTTGAGTGGATGCACTATCAAAGGATACAAGGCCGCCCGGGATCCAGTATTTCTTTGCAATATCCAGCAGGACCGTATTCAGCTGACTTGTATGCCCGTCTTGTGCGGCATTAAGTGTCTTTTTGATGATATGTAAATACGCTTCCATAGTGGTTTTTGGACCGATCTGTTTTCTCAAGCGGGCAGCGTGCCGGCTGAAATCGATTCCCCTTACTTCTTTGTTAAAACAGATGACCGGACTGACCTGTTTGATATAAGAAACCAGCGTATCGTACTCGGCGCGCATTTGCTGCTCCGTTAACTGCGGTAAAGCATCAGAAGATGGAGCGGGGTTTGGGTATTGCTTTCGTTTTAAAGCACAGGAAGTAGCCAGACAAAAGGCCAGCAGGATGAACAGGTATCGCATATCAGATGATTTGCCACAAAGGAAAAGCATTAGCGGCAAAAGAAATTGTAAAAATCATTCACCTTGCTTTTCCTGATAAATCCAGGTAAGGGATTGTTGCTGTACAGATACCATATTCAGCAGTTTCTTGGGCGAATAACCGGTAAAAGTTTTAAAATCTCTTATAAAATGCGCCTGATCATAGTAATGGTGGCGTAGCGCAACCGTTGTAAGCGGACGTGGTGCAGTGGTCAGGTCGTGTAATGCCTGCCTGAACCGAATGGTTTTGAGGTATTTCTGTGGGTTTTGACCCAAACCGGTTTTAAAAAGCCTGAAGAGTGTGGTATCGCTGATTCCAAGTTTTTGACAGAGCATTTCTACACTTACATTTTGGTAATGTGGCCGGGCAGGCGACAAATGGTAAAGGGCTTTTCTGATTTTTGCAATGCGGTGTTCTTCCAGCTGATGCAATAACAAAGCTTCAAGCCGCCGGGCTTGCCTGGCAGGATCGGTTTCGCCGAACAGCTGTTCAAGAAAATAGGGCTCTTTGGGTTGAAAAAGTTGTTCAAATACCTGGCCGGCATGGTCAATTTCATCAAAGTTGAGCCGGGTAAAGGCTTTTAAGGCAGCTGGATGGAAAATCACACAGATCTGATCCAGTTCCTCTTGGATATCTACCCGGAAAGGCATGTGATGAAAGCCATAGATGCGGCTGGTAAATTCCTCCCGGCCTGCCCGGATAACACAATGGTTCAGTTTTCCGTGACGCTGGTGTTCGACCTGGTTGTGGCGGTAAATGGCCAGGCACAGGTTGTTATTGGGAAAAGTAGTATAGTGAACAGGTAGCTTATCTTTTTTACGGAGGAATAAAAAATATTCTACATACTGCTTTAATACTGGGTTTTCAGGTTTTAGGATGGTGGTTTTGAGCAGGCTTTTCTCCATATTTTTGCTGGCATTCGGTATAAATCGTGCGCGAAGCAGATTTAAGGGGCTAAATTATGGATTAAAACTGAATACGAAGTAAAGATATGCTGCAGTACTGCGTGAATAGCCATCCTGCTTCTTCTATTAATGAACGGCAGCAGGTTTTACGGTTTTACCGCGCCTGGTTTTGGCCTTCGTAAATAAATTGTAAGCACAAACAAGGCAAATCCAAAAAGCCAGGTTGAAAAGAGTACCGTAAAAAAGATTGGCCGGATAGCAGGATGAAAAAACTTAGGCTGGTAAAACAGCCGGTTTAAAATTTTGATTTTCTCAATCAGTGCGTTTCGGTTAAAATTGTTCCTGATCTGGTATAGCTGTTCCCGATCCTCATCCCTGAAACGGAATACATCCCGGGTAAGTGTTACCGGATTGATGGAAGATTCGACCTGATATCTTTTTAACAACAAGGCTAGTTTTTGAAAAGCATGAAGTAAAGAATCCTGTGGTAATTGATAAAGGAGCTGGTAGCGGTTTATGGCGCTTTGCCGCTGCTGTATTGCAATACCTTCTCCCTCAACCGGGCTGATTAATGTTTTGTTTTCGAGAAAAACACAGATGCTGTCTTCAAACCTCGGGATGACTGCAGCCCCTCTGAATACGATTTCGGTACTATCCTTGCGCACGGTTTTGGATAGGATTCTTTTCTGGAATCCCTGCTGATCGAGACCCGGCAACTCAACAGGAATGTTGGTGGCGCTTTTTAGTTTATCGTAAGCTGAAGTAAGCATTTTCAAAGTATCGATGCTGTAATAGGCCGATTCCAGGCTGTAATATGCTTTGTTTGCCGGATCATAAAAAGCAGTATCCCTCACTTCCGTTACCGGGTAGGGCTTAGGATACAGAATATTGGTTACATTGAACAAGGTTTCTGAATTGTAGTGCGAGCCCGGGTATAAAAAGGGATTTAAAACGTTTAACAGCCTTTTATCTGCATTGAAAGTTTTTGCCGGTAACTCCTGTTTAAGTTTAGCGTTCATGCCAAAGCTGTAACTCATGAAGAAGCTTAAAGATAAAAACACGATGAACAGCAGTATAGCCCCTATTTTAATCAGATTCAGCCCGCTATACCTTTCTCTGGCATGATTCCGGATCAGTAAAATGAGCACAGTCAATAAAAATAAACCGCTGATAAAAAAGTGTGAAATGGATACATCATCGTAAAACTTGAAACGTTAAAATTCCGTGTAAATGTAGATCTTACCGATCTCCACAAACCTGAAATAACCTTAAATAAAATATACGAGGTGTATGAAGCCCAGCACGATAATCGATTTGATAAAAAATAACTTCAATGTTTTGTTGACCATGATATTGAAATGATTCTTTTGAAATAACACTTTTTCCGGCAATAGTAACTAACAATTCGGTTGATTAAATGTTACAGATGAACAGAAAAATAATTAAATCTATAGGTCATTATTGGTTAACCCCATGTAACATCAGGCAGTATGAGTTACGATATTTCCCTTTACCGGATTGAAACCAAAGCAAAACGGCAGGCCATACCTGATGAAGGCTTTTTTGAAAACACTGAAAATCTGGTTCCCTTTACAGCAGCGCAGTTTGACGCGTTGAAAGAAAGATTATTGAGCTATGGCTATACGCTATCGGATGAAAACAGTTATGGATTGCATTTTAATCATCCGGACGAAGATTACGGAACGGCTTTATTAACCAAAGCAGCGGTTTACTTTACCGCGGGCTGGAGTAAAGATTCGATTTTCGAAGTCGGCATGACCGTTTCGGAATTTACAGACTCTGGTGAATATGCAAAATACGATGTGCAGCAGGATGAATGGGAAACCTGGGAATAACCGGGGTGGGTATTTATTTTGAATATTTGCGGCAGGCAACTGAATTTGTAATGTATGAAATTCCTGATCCACGATATTTTTCAATATATGATTGATTTGACTCAACATCATTCGGTAAACTACAGGTCAGGCATCGCCTGGTTCATCACCATTAACCCGCGCTAAGGGTTTGTTCATCTCGTGAAGATATACTTCCTGTTGGTTTACGGGTATTTTTATACCTTCATTGTTAAATGCCCGATGGATGGCGATGAGCAAATCATTTCGGGTTGGGTTATTATCCTGAAGATGCCGGGTCCATATCTGAATTTTTAAATCGACTGAATTGGTATTAAAAAGTTCAAAGTTTACTGCTGGTTTGGGGGTTTTTAATACCCTGTCTTCTTTTTCGAGTATGCTAATTATAATTTCCCTGCATTTTTGAAGATCGGTTCCGTAGTCTATACCAATGGTAATGGACAATCTTCTTCGGTTACCTGACAGGGACCAGTTCATTAAATGGGAATTGAGTAGATCTCCATTCGGCATCACCAGATCACCACCTTCCCAAGTGGTTATTACACTACTTCTGAAACCAATGGATTTCATTGTGCCTCCCTGTCCGTCGATATCTACAATATCGCCGACGTTAACGGGTTTTTCGAAAGCAATGATTAGGCCGCTAACCAGGTTGTTAACCAAGGTTTGAAGTCCAAACCCAATACCTACACCTAATGCACCAATTACGATGGTAATCCGCTCCATAGGGATACCTGCTGCTGCAATTGAAAGGAAAAGCCCTATGGTTAAAATTGAAATTCGCAAAAGTAAAACCCAACTTCCCAATCCACGATTATTTTGATTTTCAGCTTTTGACCCAACCAGGTGATCATCCGAAGTAAAAAAGGATACAATTTTTGAAATAATTACTGAAATACTCATAATTCCGAAGAACAGCAACAGCCCGTTAATACTAAAGGTATAATTGCCTATTGTTCGTTCAGAAATGAAAAAATCAAGTACTGGTTTTAACAGATATTCGAATAGCGGAAAATTGTGTCCCATCAGGATTAGCCAACCTAATACGATTAAAACATATAGGATGGATGGTGCACGGTTGCCTACTTTGCCAAAATTGAGGTAAAATAATTTTCGGTCCTGTACGGTATACACATCAAATGATAAGAGAAGCCCCTCATTGATGAGCCTTACTACCCAAAGGAACAAAATAGCGATGATGATATTTAAAAAGCCAACAACAAAGATTGTTTTTGAAAGGTTATAACGGCCATAGAGGTTAAGCACTGTTGATAGTACCTCAAGGCCTACCATGATAAAAATTGAGATGGAAATCCACTTTTCGCGCAATTCGAGATTTCTTTTTTGTTTTAGAATGAAGATACCGGCTAAGGCGCCTAAAATTGAAATGGTTATCATGTACCACCTTTCCTGGCGGGAGGCCTGCAAAAGGATGTTTCCACCTGAAGCCAAAATGAAAAATCCAACCATGGTAAGCCATACTTTCATCCAATAGCTTGTAATAAATTTGAAAAAAATAATGCTTAGGCAAATACAACAAATTAACCAAATAATAAAGCTTAACAGAAAAGGAGGAGAAATTAGTAAAAACTGGAACAAGCTCAGTACAATTAAAACGGCCGAGAGTGCCGGGTACCTGATTGCAAGCTGCCCGTTAAACTCATTTTTAATCAGGCCTTTAGAAATATAAATCCTACGCAGGGCATTGAGATAAGTAAAAGAAAGAATAGTTAAAAACACAATCAATGCCAGTTTACCTGCATTATTAGATAGGTAAAAACGCAGGGTTAGCATATTCTTAGATAAAGAAAACCTGATGATTTCTGATATTGGTCTTGATTTTAACTGTTTTTGCCAGAGATTTGGAATTTCGCGCCCTGTTGTGGAGTTGGCCATTATCCGTTCAAAATTTTCTACCTGTTCAATTCCATTTTGCAATTGGCTGATGAGCAGGCTGTAGTTGTTCAGTAACTTCTGGACCCGGAAATTTGCTGTTTTTAAAGTGGAATCTACCGGACCGACATCCACAGCTGCCGTTGCCAAGGTCCGCAGGTAATCCATCGTTTGTACTGAATCTTTTGGAAAAACAAACAATTCTTTTGCGGTTGACAGAGAGTCGATTTTATAATGGTAAAATGTAATTTCTTTCTGCTTCTTTTCCAATACATTTCTAACTTTCTTGGCATCAATGAGTAACTCCCTTAGTATTCGTTTAGTCGAAGCCAGGTTACGGTAAGTTTGCGTGCTTCCGGTATTGATCAAGACCCCATCTGATGCAATTTGAAAATTTGATTTTAAAGTAGTGATTTTTGAATACATAGAGAAAGTATCAATTCCTCTCTTAAGATATCCTTTAGCCTCCTCAATGGTAAGCCTGATTTCACTTATGACCTTGAGCTGTGCCATCGCAACCTTATCAGCCTCGAAGTCATCGGTACTTTCTTTAGCAGATTTCTTCGCGAATTCCTGCATTTTATCCAAAAATGTTTTAGTTTTTACTATTGAAGAATCAGTAATATTAACACTACCCGAAGGTGATTGTGCTGACATAGGATTGGCAAATGCCAAACAACCAAATAGCATGGCTATCCAGATGACGTTGCTTTTCATGATATTGGATTTGTTCAATAATATTAAAAAAAAGCGCTTAATCAAAAATAAATAAAACCGGTCGTGTAAATTAATGTTTACTTATAATTGTTCCTGATATTGAGTATAATGAATCCGTGATGATCAACATTGACTAAACTGCGCGTAGCGTAACGATTCAGGTTTTCTGTGGACAATATTAATCAATCAGCTATAGCTTAAACAAAAACAATTAGACGTCTGCTGATCACATTTAATTTTTTTTATTAATTTTAATTGTCATAACTAAAAACAAAAACATGAAAAAATTCTACCTGTTGTTTACATGCCTGATTTTCGCTGTTAGCACTATTGTTCAAGGTCAAAGCAACCAGAAAGCTGATATTATTAAAAAAAATAACGGCGAGGAGCTTAAAGGAAAAATTATAAAGGTTTCCGATTCAGATGTTTCGTTTGTGTATAGCGGAGAAACGGCAGAATACATTATCAAGAAATCTGATATAGCCCAGATCAATCATTCAAGTGGCAGGATTGAAACATTTTCCAATAGTGCAACTCCAGCCGATACCCGGCAGAAAGATCAGATAACGATGTCTGCAACCCCGGCAGATCACCACAATAAAATAGCCATATTACCTTTTACTTTTTTAATGGATAATCAGCCCGGGGCCGAAGCCATTGGAATGAAAGCGCAGCAAGATGCCTACGCGCTTTTAAGCAAACACTCAGCCGGTTATACGATTCTTGATCCACGGACTACGAATGCCGAATTGATCAAAGCAGGTGCAACAAGAGATAAGATGATCGGTTTTACGATGAAGAACCTTTGTGATATTTTAGGCGTAGAGTACGTAATAGATGGAACAGTAACACAAAATAAAGGATACCAGACCAGTTACACTTCGGGGAGCAGTAATGCAAATGTTAAACGTGACGATGCAGGTAAGGTTAAGGGTGTTTCTGATTACAATTCTTCAAATAGCAGTGCCGTGCAGCGGTTCGATGTCGGCGTTAGCCTACAGATTTATATGGACAATAACGCCAGCATCTACAATGAAAGCCATAAAGCATTTTTGAGCAATACTGATGGCTCTTATAGCGGTCCGTTAGAATACCTGTTGAAAAGATGTCCACTTTACCGTAAATAGTAAGCGCATAACTGTTATGAAAACTGCAAAAACACTTACTATTATCTTAATTTTAATGGTCTTTGGCTATCATTCATTTGCTCAGAAGGGCGTTAAAATGCTACAGCCTTCTGGTTCGCTGGCCATACCAACAGGGAAATTGTCTGACGAGGTTAATCTTGGTTACGGCGTTGCGCTAAAAGGAATTTGGGGTGTTGGAAAAGCTGATCAGCAGATTACGCTCGAGGCGGGTTACAATCGCTTCAATGTAAAAAATCTGCCGACTTCCATAGAGGCAAATTACGCTACTGTTCCGGTTTACCTTGGATATAGAGCAAAAATGGGCGCAATAATAATTGAAGGGCAATCTGGCGTCGCTTTTAATCATGTTAAGGGGACCGGACCATCAGGAAAGGCCAGCGGGAACCAAACCGCTTTTGGCTGGGCGTTATCAGTGGGATATGCATTTAGGGACTTAGAGCTTGATGTTAGATACCAGAATTCTGAATCGGGTACTGATACTTACGTTATTCGCTTTGTGGGCATTCGCGCAGCATATAATTTTTCTCTATAAAATCTAACTAAAATGAAAAAGATCAGAAACATTACCTTTTTATTATTTGCCTTTTTTTGCTCTGGCGCTGCTTTTGCGCAGGATTCAACAGGTAAAATTTATGTTGTTCGCAGAACGGGAATGAATGGTTCGGCAGTTAACTACAGGTTATACGTAGACGGTGAACTGATTTGTAAAATGAAAAATAAAACTTATTCGGTACATGACCTAAAGCCCGGTGAACATACAATAAGCGTGCAACCTGGTGGAATTCCTGACAGAAGACTTAAGCTGCCGGTTAAATTTACCGTAGCTGAAGGAAAAGTGAATTATTTTATGATCAATAGTGGAAATGAAATTACCTGTCTGGAAGTTCCTCAATCTACCGCAGAACCTATGATTGCAAAAAGCATTCAGGTTACTGATTGTTTGGGTGGAAAATGAAAACAATTTTAGCTATCGTACAATATAGGCCTAAAGTTATGCTTCAGGCTCTAAGCCTTTTTAATAAGAAATGAAGACTTATACTTATACGCTTTTATTCATTTTAGCAGCATTTACTGTAAAAGGGCAGCAAAGCGAAGTCGTTAAGGTTTTGAATCGGTTTCAGATTGATACAAGCGTTCTTCATCATAAAGCGAAAGAAAATGCCGCTGCTATGGCTTTTGACTTAAAGCAGGTAACCCGGACATCAGCCAGTGAAAAAATTGCGCTGGCATTGTTTGACGGGTCAAAACCAGATGGAAATAAGTGGAATCTAAACTCGGTTAATGGTAAACAGCCGAGTTTAGGACAGGTGAAAAGCTTCCTTAAAGCACATCCTGTTGCTCCGCTTATCCCTGTGATAGATCAAAATAGTTATAAAATAGTTTCTGATAAGGATGACCAGCTCGTTGTTGAATTTAGGTATGATGCGGATAAACTTAGCCCTGAAAACCTTTTTATGAAAGATTGTAAAGGGCAGTTATTCATTAACGCTAAAACAAAACTTTTGGAAAAGCAGATTATACAGAATATGGCTCCATTGAAAGTGAATGGCATTAAAATAGCGAAACTATTAACGGTATCTACATTCACCTTTAATCAAGGGCTAAAGCAATACCTACCCCTTATGGAAACTACTAATATGGTTATACAGCTGCTTGCCTTAACCAGCGATTCGGAAATTATTTCCGAATATTCAAACTACAAAAATCCGTAACCTATATAAAGCCTAAGGTATCTAAAGTTCTTTTCAATTAAACCAAGCTATCTGGCTATCTGATAGTCACATTTCTTACCGGATCGACTTCACAATATCCGTTTTCATTTTTGAGGCACACCAGTGCTTTAACGTTAAATGTGCCTGGATTGGAAAAAGTATGTGCGGCAGAAGTGCCAGAAATTATTTCTGAGTGATCATCACGATATTTGAATTTCAAATTGCCAGTTTCGAGTTTTCTGAGTATTTAACAGCGAAGATAATCTTTCGTGCTTCGAACCATTTTGCTTTTTGCCGCATTTCGAGAAATTATAAATTGTAATACCATCCCGGCAATTTGTCGTTATATTTGCGGCAGAGATGAAAAGCGAGCAGATACAGGAAACTTTCGGAGATATTGATATTTATTTATTCGATCAGCTACTAAAAGGTACTTACAATGAGTGCAAAACCGTTTTGGATGCCGGGTGCGGAACAGGGAGAAACCTGCAGTACTTTTTAAAAAGTGGTGCACAGGTTTATGGGGTAGATCGGGATCCTGAAGCCATAACACAGCTTAAAATAGCGGCAAGTGCTTTTCCTCACATCAATCCGGAAGAAAACTTTAGCATTGCTCCTGTAGAACAATTGCCTTTTGAAAATGAAAGTTTTGATCTCGTGATCAGTTCGGCCGTACTGCACTTTGCCATGAACCAGGAACATTTTGAAGCAATGTTAACTTCCATGTGGCGTGTACTTAGACCAGGCGGATATTTTTTCTGCCGCCTGGCTTCAGAGATCAGTATTGAATCACTGGTCCGTTTTATCGGGAATGGCAGGTATATGCTTCCTGACGGATCAGAACGCTTCCTGGTTAACCAGGAGATGCTGTTGAGGCTTACGAAAAACCTTGGCGGGCAACTTCACGAACCGATTAAAACAACCAACGTACAAAACAGCAGGGCCATGACCACCTGGTGTGTACGGAAATCGTAGCCCGGTTTAAACAGCCTGCAGCGCCGATCAGCAGTATGATTTTCCTTTATGGATTGAAATACCGGATCCGGACATGATTGATCGGGAAAGTGTACTGACTCAGATTCAGGCCAATTAAATTTCCCTGTTAGTTGACTTTAACCAACTCAACCCTTCGGTTTTTTGCTTTGTTCTCTTCAGAATCATTGGCCACCAGAGGGCGTTCAGCCCCGAAACCCCTGGCCGACAGTCGCGACTTTGCGATATGAAGCTTAATCAGCGCGGCCATTACGGCATTGGCCCGATCAGCCGACAATTTTTTGTTGTGGGCGGCCTCACCTGTATTATCGGTATGCCCTTCGATGCTGATTTTCAGGTTTTGATCTTTGTTTAGGGCTTCGGCAATTTGATTTACGGTTGCTGAACCAGCAGTTGTGATGCCGGATTGATCGGTATCGAAATGAATATACAGAATAGACTTTCCACGTTGAGCTAGATCCTTTATGATGGAGTCAGCGGTGATCTTGCCAATGGTTTGGGTAAGTGCTTTTTGTTGCAGGATATTCAGCTTCGCGCCAACATTTGTAGCTGAATACTGCACCAGGATATTCCCTTGTTCTTTACTTCGGATGGCATAAACATTAATTTGGTCTCCGTCATAGCCAATGTCTCCTTCGTCACCTTTATTCGGATCTTGTTTATGGTAACGTTCATATTCCTCACTTGTAATGGTTCCGGAGTAAACTTTAACAGCGCCCACGGATTTAAGGTAATTGTCTACGCTGCTTTCAAAATAGTGCTGAGAGAATTTTGTTCCCTCCTGACCCGTGATGTTAGCCTTGTATAATTTGCCTTCAAAGCCTTTCATCACCCCGTTAATGGGGAAGAAGCAAATGTCGAAATCATTCAGCAGGGGTTTGTTCATTTCTGCAAGTCCTTTGGGCAAAGTGAAAAACGGAAATACGCCAAGATCGGCCCTGGTGTAAGGTATGGTTTCGAAGCTAAATGTTGGTGTAGTGTCTGGTATAACCTGTTGCCGGGCTGCTGGTTCCTCCTGTTGAGCAGCCTGTACGTTATTTTCTTTCGGCTTTTGCTTACAGGAGATAACAATAGCGGCCAGTGCGAATAAAAATCCAATTTTTTTCATCGGTACATGAATTTTAGTTAAGGGTAAAATGTCAACTTACAAAATTGCCTTTATGGTGTAAAAAGGGATTTAATTTCCCGATTTGACCAAAAATGCTGTAGCGAATTTAGCTGTAAAAGTTAAACATCGTTACAAATCCACACCGGTATCTTCCCTTAATACTGAAAAATACCGGAATACCAGTAGAAAAAAATACTGCAATTAAACCACTTTTTACCCAATGATTTCCTGCACTGATTATGCAACATGATGCTATCCAAAATCGTTTTCAGAAGGTAAAATTTGAATTAGTTGATTGCAGTTCCAGCGCATAACCTTTTAACTGATTCAATGCATTGCGTAACCGTTGTGACAAACATTTTATAGAAATGGATGTTAGTGGTTAAAAATAATTTATGAAAAAAGAGATACAGAAAACATTGCTTTTTTTAACCCTGCTGCTTAGCTCGGTATTGATGGTTTCATCTTGTAAGAAAAATGGTGCAGGGGAGGAGCAGCCGGAAACTGCCGCCACGCTAAAGCGCAAAGTGTTGGGTAAATGGGAATTATCTAAAGGCTTAATTACCTACTACGGCGCCAATGGCCAGGTGATTAACCAGGAAGATTTATCAGGAACTAAACCTGCTCCGGTTTGGGATTTTAGGGATAATGATATCCTTTACCAGAATGACGGCGGGAGGGAAAAGACATTTGCTTACCAGGTAGCTATCGATGCGAACGGTAAATCAAAACTGATTATTGACACGGATTATGATTTCAATGTGAACGTTGTTGATCAAAGCAATATGAAACTGTTTCTGGAACGCAAGTTGCCAGATGACCAGGAGGGCACGATTAGAAAGGAAACAATGGAAATAGAATTTAAGAAACTGTAGCCGATCTTCTTTATTGCCTAAAAATATACGAGAGCGGAGTTTGCAACAACCACTGGTTTTGTGAATTTAGGAGGGATGGATTGAAAATTAAAAACATTGCCTGCCAGCGGCTGTTCTCCATCTGTATGCTTTAAAAAATCAATAAAATTAAAAACCTATGAAATTCGTAAAAACAACATCCGCAAATGGCGAAGAAATTAACCTGCACTATCAAGATCTGGGTACGGGTACACCGGTAATCCTGATCCACGGCTGGCCACTCGATCACCAGATGTGGGACTACCAGTCTACCGCGCTTACCGATGCCGGATTCAGGGTAATCAGCTATGACAGAAGAGGCTTTGGTAAATCAGACAAACCACTAACAGGTTACGATTATGATACACTGGCTGATGATTTAAAGGCACTGGTTGATGAGCTTGGCCTGGAAAACGCGGTACTGGCCGGATTTTCAATGGGTGGCGGAGAAGTGGTGCGCTACTTTAGCAAACATGGTGGTAAAGGCATTTCGAAAGCCATTTTGATCAGTTCTATCGCGCCCTTTATGCTACAAACGCCCGACAATCCGGATGGCGTGCCGCAGGAGAAAATAGATGAGATTACAGCAGGGCTTATTGACGACCGCCCCGGCTTTTTAGGCACTTTTTCCAAACAGTTTTATGGGCAGGGACTACTTAATAAACCAGTAAGCAGCGAAAGGCTGGCCACTGACCTGAACATTGCAATGCAGGCCACCTTAAAGTCGACCCTGTCTTCGGCAGCAGCATTTTCTTCTACAGATTTGAGGGCCGAAATGTCGTCGATACAGGTACCTACACTGATCATCCATGGAGATGAAGACCAGACCGTGCCAATTAGAGCCACCGGCGAGCAGGCTGCTAGGCTTTTGCCTCATGCAGAATATCTGGTTTATGAGGGTGAGCCACATGGCCTTTTTATTACTGCAAAAGACCGGTTGAATGCAGATCTGATTGATTTTATACGTAAGTAACCTTTACGTAATCAGGCAGGAACGAAACCGCCCTGCCTGAACAATTTACTGCTCAATGAAAAGATGGTAGCGGATGTACCGCTAACGGTTTAATCTAACATCTTCAGCCCATTATTTACCGGCAGCAACAGAATGATGGTTTGCATGCTATTCTATAGCAGCCGACTATTGGTGAAGGCGGTTTACAAAAGCCATAAGCTGATTGTTTTAAGCCCGGAACGGGCCATTGCAGCGGCTAGCCAGGCTTAGCTTTAAATAGCCGTCTGGTTGAGAATAACCGCTGGTGAAAGGTTGCCAGGCAATTAAATCCTGAAATTCAGATTGCGACTTTATTTTTTCGCCGTTTTGGGGGCCAGGGTAAGAAACATCCTTTTACCTTCGAGTTTTGGCAATAGTTCAACCTTGCCTACTTCTTCCAGGCCTTGCGCAAATCGCAGCAATAAAATTTCGCCCTGGTCTTTATATACAATTGAACGGCCTTTAAAGTGAACAAAGGCACGTACCTTTTCGCCGCTTTCCAGAAAGGAAACGGCGTGTTTAAGTTTAAATTGAAAATCGTGATCGTCAGTATTCGGGCCGAAACGGATATCTTTGATGATGGTCTGTTTGGCTTTACTTTTAATCTCCTTTTGTTTCTTTTTCTGTTCGTAAAGAAATTTACTGTAGTCGATGATCCGGCAAACGGGTGGGATGGCTTTCGGCGAGATTTCAACCAGATCCAGATCCAGTTCTTTAGCCATTTGGAGTGCCTGCGTGAGCGGGTAAATGTTGGTTTCAACATTGTCGCCCGTTAAACGCACCTCTGGTGCGGTAATTAGCTCATTTATTTTATGTTCTGCTTCTTTTTTTCTGAAGGGCAAGCGTGGCCCCCTGTAAAATCCTGCTTTTTTTAATGCCAAATTTGAAAAGTTTTAGTGAAAAATTCTGTTAACGGAGCAGTTAATCTGGACAATAATGGTAATATAGCCTTTTTAGCGGAGCTAAGCAAGCTGATAGCGAAATCATGACGCTGTAAGTACTTTTGTATTTCCGCTGCAGAACCAGGCACAAGGATGGGGGTAAAACCCTGACTCAGCCGTTACGTCTTTTTAGCTGGTCGTCTCTTCGGTCATCACCTTGTCTTCAATCCTCATCGCTTCGAAGGTAATGAGCATAAAACCTGAGATCAGCAGCACAAGGGCTAAAAACTGCAATAGTTTTTCTGTGCTCCTGGTGTTTACCATCCTGTCTGCGCAGGTAAACCCGTTGATTCCGGTTAGTTTTCTGCGTTTGTTTTTTAGCCAGATGGCGAAGATGAAAATAAATGCCCCGAAAATTAGCGCTAAAATGCCACTGATAAAGGGCATTGTGGTGAAATTAAAGGTTTCTTGTGTTTCTATCATATAAAACAGACGAATAGAAAGCTAAAAAGTTTAAAAAAAATATATTTTTTGCTGTTAAACCAGACTTCATGTGAGCGCTTTCTGATATGCCATTTGGCATCTTCTGCGCTTTCCTGCCACATTTATTGAGCGTAATGGATGGTAACTGACTTACACAGGAAGGCAGGTGCTGGCGCTCCCTGCTGGTTTGAATTTGATTAGCGATATATGATAGGCGTGTGATGCAATAATCAGGAACGGGCTGAAGCAAAACACGTGTGGGTTTTAAGATTTATTTCGTTTGATCCAAACATATTTATGCGCACCCTGTTGTATTTAGAAATTATATTTAACTATGGAAAATACAGAAAAAACAGTTGAAATCTTAAACGACCTTATTCAGATCAACAATGATAGAGCAGATGGTTTTGATAAAGCAGCAGCCGATTTAAAAGAAGAAAACATTGATTTAAAGGCAACTTTTGAAAAACTATCATCTGATAGCCGCGACAACGTGATAGAACTGGCCGGGCTGGTAGGCAGAAATGCTGAAACTCCTGACACTGGAAATACTATTTTAGGAACTTTGCACAGGGCATGGATTGATATTAAAGCAACCTTCGGTGGTGATGACAGACACAGTATCCTGGCGGAATGTGAACGCGGTGAAGATGCGATTAAAAAAGCATACCGTGATGCACTTGCAGAAAATGAGCTTGGAGAAAATGTTAGATCGGTATTGTTAAAACAACAGGAAGGCATTAATACCAGCCATGATGCAATCAAAGCATTGCGTGATGCCCACGCTTAAGCGATTGAATTTTTTAAAGATAAAAGCCGTCAAAATTAAATTGATGGCTTTTTTTGTATTGGCACCAAAGGTAAAAAGAATGGTTAGCCTTTATGGCAACAGGTATCATCCTCATTTATTCGAACCTAAAAGTAAGATGCAGCTGCATCACGGCAGACTGGATGGAACGGTGAAATAAAGTAAGAGGCTGGTGCTGCCCCTCAGCTTTTTACGAACATCAGCCGATCTCTGGCGTATTGTTGTTTAAACGCCTTGCTGGGAAGCGATAGCCTGTAAATCCGTATTCCGTTGATATGGGAATTTTTTGAGTATATGGTATCCATAAGGGTTACCTGATCTGCAATAAGCAGAATGTCAGGCCCGGTTGATTTAGTGAGGTAAATGATGGTGTGCTGGTTCAGGTTTTTTGGCGACTGGTTAAGAAAGCTGTTTTTTGCCGATATTACCAGGGGCAGCGCTGCATTACCGTAGTGTTTTAAGGCGCCGGCGATGGCATAATCATTAGTTAAAATTACGCTGGCTTTACCGAATGTACCCGGTTGCCGGCTAACTGCTGCTACTCTGGTGGTCAGGTGTTCCCAATCTGTCATGTCGGCAAAAAACTGTGGCATTTTACCATAAGAGCCATCCTCATAACGAAGCGGTCGGGAAAAACCAGTTAGCCTGACCATTTCAGACAGGTAAAATTGATTACCGTTAACAGAAAATATAGGAATAACCACCGGAAGGCTGAGCAGTGCAAAAACATAAAGCATGCCGGTAAAAGTGAATTGATAAGCGGTTTTAAAGTGATTTAACATGCGCTCCCAGCAATATCCACCGTTAGCAAATAGCAGGGGGAAGAGCCCCAGTCCGTAATAGAGCTTGCCCTTTAATACGGATAGTACCGCAATGACCATTAAAGATGCGATGCCCAGAAATAAGTATTCTTTACTTTTCGGGTTGGTGATCAGAAAAATCAGGCCTGCAGACCATACCGCTACCGATGCGCCATGAAAAAAAAACAGTTGCAGCAGGTAATCGCTGAGGTCAACGTCAAAGTTCGTCTTCGCTACTTCGGCTGTGAATTTAAAAATAGGAAAGCCTTGTTCTATTTGCCAGACGATATGTGGTGCTAAAATCAACAGGAAAACAAGGGCAGGTGGCAATAGCTTTTTCCAGTGGGCAACATTGGTTCGCTGCCCGCAGATTAACCAGGCAATGAGTGCTGAAAACACCAATAACAGGATGCTATACTTGTTTAGTATGCCGAACGCCAGTGCCACTGCCATAAGCCAAAGGAAAGGAGTTTTACGGCTTTTATGGTAGGCGATGAGGGCGAAGGATAGGAGGGTCCAGAAGAACTCATCAAATACGGCCGGTTGCAGGAGATAGGAAGTTGCTAAAAATGCAGGTGAACAAATGATTGCAGAGCAAGCGATGATGATGGCCAAACGTTTTCCGCCCAGGAAGTAAGTCATATAGCCCGTCATTGCGACGGTTGCAGCAGAGAAAAGGCAAGGCAGGATTCGGTAGCCGGTTAAAGATGAACCGAAAAGCAGATTTGATACATGCGCAATCCAGGTTACAAATGGTGATATATCAGGGAAACCCCATTGCCATTCCTTTCCAAGTTCAACGTAATAAATTTCATCAGCATGATAGCCATATCCTTTTAAGGCAATTAAATGGATCAACAATTTTAAGATTCCGAAGAATATAATCAGGAGATGAGGTCTCCAGATGCTGCGTGATAAATCCTGGCTACCGGAAATATTAACCATTGAAAAGGGGAAATTGGGTAGCGTATTGATTTCGATGCTGCAGATTCATATCTATGATAACAGCAAAGGGGTAAATTGGTTTAAAAAGGATGTAATTCAGGTATGAATATTCAGATTTTGACTATTTCAGCGCAGACCAACAAAGATGGTACATGGTTGCTTATGCGCAAAACTTTTGTGCAGACTGTAAAGTAAGTAATCCGGGCTATTTTCCCATTGCCGGTATGGCCTGTATAAATTTTAGGATCGCTGTGCTGCTATTATTAGAGAAATGTTTGGGTTACGTGAATACAACATCGTGTTTAGCTAGGTATCATGATGAGTAAAATCACAAACATTGCTGTGTAAGGGAGTTTGGTAAATTGGATAACTAAAGGTCAGAAATAAAAAACGAGCCTGTGTCAACATAACAGGTTTAGCGCTGGCAAAAAGATAAATTTGCGGGTATCGTCATGTTCAGCTTGCCCGGGCATCTTCATGATTTGGTAGGAAATTATATGGTTTGAGATTATAGCTGCATTCCATTCATTTTGCCAAAAATCAGCTGACAACTTAACGATGTCGTTAAAAAAAATATTTTATAATATTGAATAAATACATTAAGTTAGTATTAAATCTACAAAATCAATATTATGAAAAACACAAAACTATTTATGCTATTATTAGCGGGATCGCTGTTACTTGCTCAGGCCTGTAAAAAGACGAGTAACGATGAAGTAAATGTTTCGGTAGAAAAAAAAGCTTCGGAAATAAGGCAGGGCTATTATTTGGGATCGTTGATCAGTTATGAACGAATTGACGGTAAAAATATCTTCAACGGCGATATGGTCATTCCGGATGAACAAATCACTACAAAACTGCCGGAAGTGACAACTGAGGGACACGGGCCAGCCGGGGCATACAAGTGGCCAAACCATAAAGTTTCCTATCGATTTGCAGCCGGATTTACCACTACGCAGACCAATACAATATTAACCGCCATGGCCGACTGGACTGCAAAATCAGGGATTATATTTGAAGCCGTAACTTCTGGCTACTACCTGACTATACAGCCGGGCAGTGTAAATAATTGCACGGTAGGTTATGTTAGCGGGGCTACGATGAATCTTTCCAATCCGGAAGCTAAAGGTATTGTTGTTCATGAGTTAGGCCATGCTATCGGGTTACACCACGAGCAGCTACGTGCAGACCGTGACTCCTATATTTTAGTAAAATGGGACAATATAAGTGCATCAGCTCAATCGGGTTATAATAAACTTACAGGTATGAATTATGGAGGGACAACATTTGATATCAGTTCTATTATGCTTTATGGATCATACAATGGATATGGTGCAATAAACAGCAGTCTTCCAACCACGACCAGGTTAGACGGTTCTACCTGGATCGATAATTCATGGAGTGGTACAAAATCACCATCCACCAAAGATGCCAGCTGGGTAAAAACTATTTATGGGATTTAGTATTCGATTTTTGTCAATTGCTTAAACCGATGTTAAAATGTCGCATGGCATTTAATTACCCGGGAAATGAAAAACGGGAACCTATCCTAAGATAGTTTCCCGTTTAATCTAAATTAACGCTCTCAGATATATAAGCGTAATTTTTTGCTATTTATTGTGCCTGGTGAAAAAAAAATGTCAGGTTTTATCAGCGGAATAAAAAAATCGTTAAGCTTAGCGAATGACATCATTTTTTCACCTTCGCTAAATACCTTTTGTTGCCAGGATGATAGCTGATGATGTGTTTAACTGTGTCCGGCAGCTGCAATATATTCGGGGTCCACAGGTGGAGCCGTATCAGTTGGCGTATTTTCAAGGTAAGACTGTTCCAGTTCACCTAATAAATTTTTAAGCGTACTGATCCTGGTGATCACCTCATCTTTTTGTGCTGCATTGTGCTCTGGAGCACCATCCATGGCATTTATGGTGTCTATAGCGTAATCCATAAACCCTTTTGCATTTTCAGATAATGTTAAGTTTTCCATAGTAGTAACTGTTGGTCTGCATTTGGTGCAGGCGCTATTGTAAGACAAATTTATTGCTGTTTGGTTTGGACGATACTCAAAATGCTTGTTCTTTGGCTTGTATTCCTGTTTTAAGCAGCCCTTTTTATGTGGCCAGGTTTGTAAATTGCCCATAAACAGTTACGGGCATCAAAATGTACATAAGGAAGACAGGCTTTAATCCATTGCCGGCTCAGTTCTCGTTCTGCCCATTGGCTGGCTTTCATAGGCGCCGTTTCTGTAATCCTGCTGAAAGGCGCCGTAATCTGCACATACGAGGGCGGCCTGTTCGGTGGCGATATTAAGGATTTGTTGCTGCCAACCTGCCTTGATGGCAAAAGCTTTCAGCTCATCTTTTGTAGCAGAACCATCCATGCCCGAACTCCTGAGTTGCGAGGATGCGGTAAGCATGCCCATATCATCAATTACCTGGTAAAGCTTACGGTATTCTTCTTTGATGAGTTTAAACTTCAGGGTGTCTTTTACGGGCTGTAATTCCTGAACAACGTAATCTTCGCCTTTGAACGTTGCAGTAGAAAGCAGTGATGCCGAAACATGTTGCATGCGTTTCTGCACGGAAACAATGCGTTGAGCCTCATTTTCCCATTTAGGTTGCAGAATATCCAGATAAGGGGAGAGGGAGGATGGGTAGGCTTGTTTCATGTCAATAAGCAGGTAGCGGTCTTTTTTGCGTATGCTTTTAAGCAGAAAGAGGTACCGTTTTTGTCCCAGGCTTCCTGTTCCGGCAAGTCGGTAAACAACATCTTTCACCCGGTAGTTATATGGGCTATCGTTGTTGTTCGACAACCAGTTTTCCATGTGGTTGATTAATTCGGCTTTTAATTCTTTTTTTAGTTTAAAGTGCCGTTCATCGCTGGTATCCAGCAGCAGTTTCCGCCCTTTTTTTAATGTCCTTTTCTGCAATAGCTCGTCTGCAGAACTCCGTTCCGCACGTTTTAGAAAATCACCGGTAATGCCTTTGGATGTTCTGGGATCCAGGTCCATGGCCTTTCCACCAATCAGGGTGGTACCATAGCTTTTCAGGAATAGTGCAGCCATATTCATGGCTTGTTCCCCATCGATCTCCAGGGTTTGGAAAGCAATAAAAATGCTGGTCACCAGACGCACCACTTCCCAGAGTACCGGTGCCTTTACTGCTTCATCGAAATCGTTGAGATCAAAGTATACCAGTTTGTTATCACCTTTATAACTGCCAAAATTTTCCAGGTGCAGGTCGCCGCTGATCCAGCCAACCGGCGATTTGGGCATTGCTTTTAGTTCAGCAATCCTTTCGTAGAAAAGATGGCAGGTACCGCGGTAGAACCTGAATGCATTTTCGAGCATTGCGCTGTATTTAAGCCTGGTGATTGAGGGCAATCGGTTTTTGTTGAATGCTTTTATTTTATCTGAATGTTCTGACATATATTTATCACTTATAGCTAGTACAACCTGATGGGCATAATGGTTTTGGCTTTGTGCTCAGCGTTGTAGCCAGCAAGGCATTTTTTAACTTTCATTTGCGCTGTTAGCGGCAGTAAACACCATTTATTGGCCTTTTGCAGCCGTTATTGGATTTTTGGTGACCGTTAATGATAAACCGGTTATTTCATCTGATTTCTGAGAAATAAATGTTTGACATCTTTTCTAATAATCAGTATTTTTATTCAAATTTAAACTCGTAAAGAAATAACGCCTCTCTATGTTCAAAGATCCCTTTTCTTTTTATGGCAGAATCCGCCGTACGGAATTTGCCTTAACCCAAATCTTTTATTTTATTGTTCATTTTTTTGTGCTGATTGTGGAGAATAATAAGTCAGTTGGTAGCTGGATTGAATTTACAAAATTATTGCCAATCTATTTGTTGATGTCGCAGGGTGCGAAACGCTGCCATGACTTAGGTAAATCAGGCTGGTGGCAATTGGTACCTTTTTACATGCTGATGATGTTTTTTTCGCCCGGAGATTTTGGTCCCAATGAGTACGGTGATAATCCGAAGGGCGAAGGTAATGAGCGTTATGATGCATTTGGATATGACTTTAAAACCGGCAAAACGATTGCGGCAGGGGAGCATGATCGAGTGTAAGCTTTTCAGGAATAAAACAAGACCAAAATCAACACGATAAATAAACCCAATCATTTAAAATAAAACGTTCGACCCGTAAAAAACATGAAGTTTCCAAAAACGATATCCATTTTACTGTTATTTACCATTTTTGGCACTACGCTCCCGGCTCAGGAGGCTGCAAAGCCTGATCCAATTGCCATTGTTAAAAACTGCATAGCTGCGAGGGGTGGTGAATCTTTTCTCCGTAGTATTACCACTTTGTACAGTAATATGAAAACAGAAATGGAAGGCAGAGCGGTAAATTACATCACAAAAGAACTGTTGCCAAATAAGGGTAGTTTTAAGATTGTATACAAAGGGAACAACTTGAGGGGGGTAATCGATTGGACAACCTGAAATGATGTCACGAAGAATATCGCCATATTGGTTGTGAGAAGACAAAGGGTAATGCTATGTTCCTTAAAAAGCCGTCCCTGTAAAAAGTTATTATATATAGAAAATATACTGTTCTATATAGCAAATTTGATAGGTTTTAATAAAAACAATAAATATGAATAATTATTTATTGTTAACCTCAAAATAAAAAAGAAATGAAAAAAGTGTTATTAACCACCGTACTGTTTTTCTCAATCATGGCAGCGTCTTTCGCTAAAACAAGGTACACTTTTCACACCACTTGTGGCACTACTGTGCAAATCATCAGTGATCAGAACTGGAGTGACGCCACATTAACTTCAATGATGAATTCTATCAATGAGGCTGACTGTAATGAAACACCGGACTCGGTAGAAATTACCCGTTAATTTACCTATGTTTCTTCATGGCTTCGTTGCCATGAAGAAATTTACTTTTTCTTAAATTAATGATCATATTGTAATTATTTGAGGTATCAGTTACCTTGAAAGAAATCTAAATCAATGTTGAAACCATTTTTTTTTGGCTTTTTCATCCTCTTAATGGCTAAAATATCTTTAGCTCAATCTAAAGATAATGATAAGTTTGAATGGAGCGCCCAGTATAAGTTCTACTTCAAATCAGATAGTCTGCAGGCTCAGCCAAAGTCTGAATACATGTTACTGATGTTTAATCAGCGAATTTCAGGTTTCAGGTCTGTATCCAGATTTCTTCTTGACAGTATTAGAAAGACAAGTAATTATAAGGATAGGCCTCAAAATGAGCGTATTGCCATTGGAATGAAATACCCTTCCAATTTTGAAGAGTATATTGTTACAGATCTTAACAAAGAACAGGTTACCGTTACTACTGTTGCTAATTTAAGTGTACCAACCAGTCCTCAATATACAGAGACTATATTGCCTAAATGGCAAATCAAAAACCAGACAAAAAGAATCAATAACATTTCTTGCACAAGGGCGGAGACTGTTTTGTTTGGACGCAAATGGATTGCCTGGTATGCTAATGATTATACTTTTCCCTTCGGGCCATATAAATTTTACGGTTTGCCTGGATTAATCATAGAAATAGCCGATGCTACTGGTAGCTATCGATATGAACTTGTAAAGTTTAAAAAAGAGCAAATTGCTTATCCCCGGGTTCCAATGGATAATGTGCTAAAAGTTAGCAAAGCAAAGTTTTTGGAGTTGTACCGTACGGGAAAATATACAACAGCAATGTTTAAAAACGTTCAAATTGAAGGACGGGGTCCAGAGTATTTCAAGCGCATGCAGGATGGCATGGATAAGAAGCGTATGAGGGATAACAATCCTATAGAATTACTGCCTTAACCTCTGGGAATTCAATAGCACAATGTTGAGATGTACCCTTTTTCTGCTCATATTTCTATTATCATTTTTAGCTAGGAGTCAAACTATCCTTTCGGGAAGGTTACTTTCACCGAGCGGGGAACCTATTGCTCACGGATCAATCAGTGTAATAGTACCTGCTGATAGTACCGTGATTTCATTCGTATTAAGCGATTCGGAAGGTAGGTTCAGACTTTCTTTTGTTTCGAAAGCTAAGAAACTGCAATTGGCCGTAAAAGCAATGAATTATGAAACCTTTTATCAATCGATTGAAAACCAAACCCAACAGTTAAATTTTAATTTACGGCAAAAGGTAATCGAACTTGCTGAAGTTGACGTTAGGAAACCACCGATTGTGAAGAAAGGAGATACGCTAAGTTATGATTTAAATTCCTTTGCAAGCTTACAGGACCGTACTCTGGGAGATGTTCTTAAAAAAGTACCCGGTATAGAAGTGAGCGCTAATGGCCAGATCAGGTATCAGGGATTGGCAATTAATAAATTTTATATTGAAGGAAAGGATCTTATGGCTGGCAACTACGGGATTATAACGAATTCGCTACCAAATATTGATATCGATAAATTAGAAATACTTCCAAACCATCAACCCATCAGACTTCTAAAGGATAAACTGTATTCACCTCGTGCTGCCATTAATATTAAATTAAAGAAAAATGTAACCACAACGGGAAGAGGGGAAATAGGTGCCGGATTTAGTCCGCTCGCTTGGCAAACTAAGCTTACACCCATGGTGTTTAGCAAAAAATATCAATCTTTATTAAACTACAAATCAAACAACATTGGTGAAGATATAACTAAAGAGATGAATAATCTAGGTGTGATGGATGTTTCGGAAGGTATAACTAAAGAGGCCACCGATAATAAGTGGATTAGCATATCTCAATCTACTTTTCCAACCATAGCCCAGGAGCGGTATCTGTTTAACAGAACACATGCCGCATCGGCTAATCTGTTGTTCAACCTGACAAAAAAAATGGAGTTAAGTGGAAATGTAAGTTATCTGAACGATAGAATTGAGCAGGAGGGAGGGCAAGAAACGATTATCAAACAATTTGATTCCTACGGCAATCAGCAAAGCACGATCTCATATGGGCGTTCTAGCTTAACCCGACTGGGTAAACAACAGATAAACGCAAGGCTCATTCTGACACAAAACACCGATAGCAATTTTTTAAAGAACATTTTGTTTTTCAAACATGACAGATCTAATGATATTGGAAACATTAGGTTTGGTAAATCTTCAATTGAACAGTATCTTAACTCCCCTGAATATGCGTTGCAAAATTCTCTGAGCGCAATTATCCCGATCGGAACCGAGAAAAAATATTCAGTCAGTTTACAGTCGTATATTAATTTTTCAAACGCATGGCAGCAGTATCAGGTTTCGCCTGTAACGTCGTTGTATTTCCCTGATATGTCTTTCGTAACATCTGATTTGATAGTTCAGGATCTATATCTAAGAAAAAGCGAGACAAAAAATACCTTGTCGTCGTCACTCTCTTTCAATGATATTACCTTAACACCTAAGTTCGGTTTACAAGCTGGCCGCAGTTCCCTACGTTCAGGAATTTCGGGTATAAACGCTACTCAAACATCGGCAGATAAATACATCAACAACATCGTTTATAACGTTTTTACGTCATTTGCATCTATCGACATCAATTACAACGGAAAAAAACTTAAAATTCTTGCGGCATTTCCAGCTAAACTTAATAATATCACTGCACTTTCCAGACAATATGAATTTCGTAAGGATCTGCATGTCAACACTTTTGAGCCTAGTCTGCAATCGGAATATCGGTTCTTTAATAGATATAAGATCGTTGCTACAGCAGCAGTTAGTAATGATTTTGCAACGCTGGAAACCCTCTATCCTGGTTATATATTAAGCGGATTGGATCTGAATGCTTACGGCTCCGACATTTCAAGAACCAAAACACAAAATTTAGGAACCAATCTTGTTTATGAGAATGTACTCGACAATACATCCTTCAACATAGGTTATAGCTACTCAAGTAAGCTGGGAAATGTTATTTTTAACAGAAAAGTTTATGAGAATGGACAACAGGTTCTTGAGGCTCTTAATATGGAGAATCCACAGCACTTTACCAATTATCAAATAACGCTGGGCAAATTCTTTTCCGAACAAAAAATCAATACCTTATTTACTTATCTCATTAGCAATGGGAATACGAATAGTTACGTCAACGACAACTTTCTCCATAGCCATAGCCATGCTCAATCCATAAGTTTGAAACTAAACTATAACAAATTAAAGTGGCTCAATATAGACTATTATGCAATAGCATCTTTCAATCGTGTGAGAAATAATTTTAATATAACGAGGATTAATTCTTTCTCGCAAAAGTCTCAATTATTTATTTCTCCGTTTTTGAACCATAATCTGGATGTAAGCTTTGATCAGTTCAAGTATAGTTTTTTAGGTAACACCTTCATAAATTCTTTTTTAGATGTTGGGTATCGATTTTCATGGGCTAAAAGAAAAATAGATTTTGATTTGAAGTGGGCAAATATCCTAAATGCGAATAGTTATAGGCAATTGATAGTAAATGAAAATCAAACAACTGAAGATGTATTTAAACTCCGTCCATCTCAATTAGTATTCGCAGTAAAGTTTAACTTTAGGTAAGGTTTGAAATATTTAATGCAGGGATATCGGGGGCATTAGTGTCATCTGACAAATGATTTCTTTTAATTCCCGGAACAATTAAGATTAAAATAAAAACATCGTTCAGGACCGAGTATTTTAATGAAACCTGTGTTCCATATTTATATTCGAGACGCTTTTTTATATTGTCTAAACCCGATTTACCAGAATGAATATTGATGTTTTTTGTCTGCATATTCCTTGTGGTAATAGTTAAAGTGTCGTTTTTATATAAAAAATTGACAACAGCCTGTTGCTGTGGATCTGAAAATTCTCCATGCTTGATCATATTTTCAGCCAGGGTCAATAATACGAGAGGGATGAATGGAAGTGAAACGATTTCCGGAGAATAATTTAACCGTATTAATGTTTTGGTATTTCGTAATTGATATAATGAAAATAGTGTTTCGACATGTTTGATCTCTGCTCCCAAGGGGATAACTTCGCCCATATGATCCGAATCGATTGCGAAACGCATTATTCTGGAAAGATGGATAACAGCATCGGAAGCTAACTGCACATTATGCTCCATCGTATGGTATATAAAATCGAGGGTATTGAAGAGGAAATGGGGGGCTATCTGCGCTTTTAACATGGAATTGTGGGATCTTACAAGTTCCTGCTTGGTTTTTTGCTGTTTGATAATGTTGTGCAGATGGAGCTTCTTTAATTGTTCTTTTTCGCGTTTTTCTACCTGTGTTTTTTTAAAAACAAAATAGCCTATTGAAAAAAACATAAAATATATGCCACGGTAGATATTCTTCAAGATAAACTGCTGATCTAAAAGATATGGACGCCTAACCGTAATTACATTGATGTAGATCAGCAATAAATTGGTCACGTAGTGAAAAAAAACATAAGCGGCCAGACTAAGCAATATTATTAAAGGTAACCTCCAAAACGCTTGCAGATTTTTCCTGAACGACCAGGGTAAGCCCAGGTCAGAAAAACCATAAAAAAAAACGATTATCACAATATAGTGAAAAAGATAGGTAACCGGATTTTCAAAAATATCAAATATTAAGCCTACAATTAGCGTTTCGTATATTATAAAAACAGACCAAACAATAAAATGGATGGAGCTTCGCTTTAATTTGTCTAAAATCTTTTTCATGCAATTGCTGCTTTCTATGTAGGTTAGCATCCATTAAATGTAACATTATTTTTTACTGACAATATACAAACTAAGTTGCGAAAAAAATACATAAACATGCAACAAGTAAAGACAAAACTCAAGGCCAGAACCATTTTTATTTTCAAAAAATCAAACAGCCCGATTTATTCAGGCTATGCAGAAACAGAACCTACAACTACGTTGGTTACCACTGCCCAGACGCACATCTTTAAAAAGTAATAAGGCAAAGAGGAGAATTTACCTCCTCTTTGTTTTTATTAATTTTTCAGAAACAAACGATAGAAAATCCTTTTTATAATAATCGCCTACAGTCATTTCACAACCATTAACCATTTTAATTGAATTGCCAGATATATAATCGATATGTTCTTCTGCAAGAATGAAACTTCTCTGGAATTTTAAAAAACCCGGATGGTGAGCGAAGATATCTGAAACCTCCGATAAGGTCATATAAGTGAGTATTTTCCGTTTTAAAGTATGGATCATTACATAATTCATTTTACTTTCCACTGCCACAACATCGGAGAATTTTATATTAAGCATTTTGTACCTGTCTTCTTTACTTTTGACCAGAAATGATGTGTTTTTCTTTAATGAGTTGCATTTCTGAGCATCCAAAGAAAATATTTTGTTCATTGAGGTTATAAATTCTCCTAATGTAAAAGGTTTCAAAAGATAGTCATCAGCTTCAATTTTAAAGGCTTCATATCCGTACTGAGTATGTGCTGTGGTGAAGACTATTCTTTTGGTTTTATTCCTTAGTATTTTGGAAAGTTCAATACCATTGATATTAGGCATATTGATGTCTAATAGCACAAGATCAATACAATCAATAGACTCGAAATATTTTAAAGCTGTTAAAGGGTTAGTAAACGAAGCAGCTAAAATCAACCGTTCGAAGCTGCTTAAATATTTTTTTAAACCCTCAATTGCATGGGGCTCATCATCAACGATAACGCATCGGTACATATAGGAGGAAAATTAGATTACCCTAAATTATACTTTTAGCTTTTTCGCGTCAAGCGATAGAACAGTGTTTTACTTCAATGAGGTATTATACATTGGAGGAACTTTCAGTCATACCGAAGGCATGCTCAACCTCAATAAATCAGTAGAGTGCAGTTTGTAATTTATCCTAAATTAGCAGTGCTTACAGCGTATGATCAGAAGCAGGTTAGTAATACAGAATTTTAAACGATTAATATCTGCAATTGGCCGGAAGTCTACTTATGGGTATCTGTTTTGATTTTGTTTTTGGATCTGATCAGATTCTTATTTATGAAATCGGCAAAACTTTTCTTGTAATATTCGCGAACAGTGATGAATAATCCATTTTTCATCTTAATGGTATTTCCATCTATATAATCTATGAAATTATATGATATGATAAAACTTCGATGAAACTGTAGAAATCCCGTTGCTGGACTTAATACTTTTACCATTTCACCCAATGACATGTATGTGGTTACTTTTGTGCTTGTTGTGTGTATACTTACATAATTGAGCTGGCTTTCCACAGCAATCACTTCAGAATATTTAATAGCAACTATTCGATTTCCATCGTCCTTGTTTTTAACGAGAAATGTAGAACTGTTATTTGATATCTGATCTGTTGGTTTTAAAAGCGCTTTGTTAATAGCGATCATAAACTCACCAAGCGTATAAGGTTTTAACAGATAATCATCCGCATCAGCCTTGAAGGCTTCATAACCATATTTGGTATGTCCTGTAGTAAAAATAAGCTTTCTAGTTTTTGGCCGTATTGATTTCGACAGCTCAATTCCAGAGATATTGGGCATATCAATATCCATAAGAATCAAATCAATATCTTTAAATGTTTCAATTTCAGTTAGTGCTGCATAAGGATCGCTATATGCAGCTACCAGATCGATATTTGGTAGGGATTCCAAATATTTTTTCACCCCAGCAATGGCATGTGGCTCATCGTCAATTATGATACATTTATACATTCTTCACAGTTTCCTATGCCTAATTTAAAGAAAAGTTAACTACAAAACAACATGAGCGTGCTGGTTTTGGATGTAAAGTTTCTATATCTTAAATTTCAGTTTTTCAATGCAATGACCCAATTTGATCATTTCCTAAATAGATTTTGATATCCATAACCTGTTCGGGCCTCACAGGTATCATTTAAAAGACGTTCAATTAGTATTGTTAGTGTCTTTTTGCATGTTTACTTTCCGATACAAAACTTGGTAAAAATATTCTCCAGTAAATCATCAGTAGTTACGGTACCGGTAATTTCACCAAGATAATGCAGGGCCTGTTTAATATCCATCGCTAAAAAATCAGAGGTTACCGGATTATCGACATTCGCCAAAACCCTTTGCAGTGCCTGTTCGGTTTGTTTTAAAGCTTCTACATGGCGGATATTGGTGACCAAAGTTTCACTGGTATTGATATGGTGCAGGTTAACCTGTTCCAGCAAGATGGTTTTGAGTTCATCAATACCATGTTTCTCTTTAGCTGTAGTAAAAACTACATTTAACGCTTCTAAAGCTTTACGCTGCATATCGCTAAGGAGTTCGGCCTTATTGACCAGAATTAAATAGGGAATGCCCAATTGCGCTAAACCGCGGATCTGCTCCTCAATTTCGGCAATGCTTTGAGCAGCATCGGCCATATAAATGATCAGTTTGGCCTGTTTCATTTTCTCCAGCGTACGTTCTACACCCAAAGCTTCAATAATATCGGCCGTATCACGGATTCCCGCCGTATCGATAAAACGGAAAACTACCCCGCCAATGGTTAGTTCATCTTCAATCGTATCGCGTGTGGTACCGGCAATATCCGAAACAATGGCACGTTCCTCGTTCAAAAGGGCATTTAACAGGGTAGATTTACCCACATTCGGTTTACCCGCAATAACAATGGGCACGCCATTTTTGATCACATTGCCCATTTCAAAAGAGGAAATTAAGCGTTGCAAAACGTAATTGATTTTATTAACCAGGGTTTTAAGCTGTTCGCGGTTGGCAAATTCTACATCTTCCTCAGCAAAATCGAGTTCGAGCTCAATCATCGAAGCAAAATGGATCAGCTGTTCGCGCAGGCCTTTTAATTCGTTGGCGAAACCTCCGCGCATCTGCTGCATGGCCACATCATGCGATGCCCTGGAGTTGGAGGCAATTAAATCGGCGACTGCTTCTGCCTGACTCAGGTCGAAAGCACCATTTAAAAAGGCACGTAAGGTAAATTCACCGGGTTTGGCTGCCCGGGCACCTTTGCTGATCAGCAGATTAATAATCTGTTGGATAATGTAGTTAGACCCATGGCAGGAAATTTCGACTACATTTTCTTTTGTGTAAGATTTTGGCGCAATAAACAAACCTGCCACCACCTCATCCACAATATGATCGCCATCTTTAACCAGGCCAAAGTGTAAAGTATGGGAGGCCTGCTTTTCTAAATCTTTTCCGGCAAATACGGCATTGGTCAATGAAATAGCCTCCGGACCGGATAAACGGATTACGCCGATGGCGCCGGAACCTGAGGGAGTAGATAAAGCAATAATGGTATCTTGATTGTTCATATGGGCTATTGAAGCTGCAAAAATAAGGCTAATCTATGGGGATATGGTGTCCGGGAAGTAATTTTTTTAATTAGGATTAACTGCTTAATTGGTTAACCGGTTAATTGTCTGGCAACTCCAAGCTCCCAACTCCAAAATAATGCTCGCCGCCAAACGCTAAACCCCACACGCAAGCAATTATTCAAAACATTTCAACCCGAACGGTGTTTAAATCTCAAATCAGAATAAGCTTTTTATGACGAACAATTTACCCCTAACCGTAAAACGATCAATAGAATTATTGGGCCTGATGGCCATTGCAGCGGTGATGGTGATCGGACGAGACATCATCATGCCGATATTGATGGCTTTTTTCATCAGCATTATGCTGCTCCCCGTATACCGCTTTTTAAAAAGAAAAAAAGTGCCTGAATCGTTAGCCATCATTTTACCCATTTTGCTGGTGGCCCTGTTTGTGGCTTTGATTATTTGGTTTTTCTCCAACCAGATTGGAATTTTGGTTAAAGATTTTCCGCAGATAAAGGCCAATGTAACACAACATATCAATTCGTTAAGCGATTGGATCAGTCGCATTACCCATTACAATGATAAACAGCAAAAAGCGTTTATTCAGGCCAAAAGCGATGACCTGATGAACATGGGGACATCAATGGCAGGTGGTGCTGCCGTTACCCTGAGCGGTATATTCGTGTTTATCGGTTTGTTGCCTATTTATATCTACCTGATGCTTTTTTATAAAGACATTATTTTGCGTTTTATCTTCATGTGGTTTAAAGCGGATGACCATCCGAAAGTTAAGGAGGCCATTTATGAAACCGAATCGATTATTAAAAGTTATCTGATCGGACTGTTAATTCAGATTACCTATATGACCATTTTATTGGGGGGGATATTGATGTTAATCGGCATTAAACATGCTCTGCTAATCGGGGTAATTTTCGCGATATTAAACCTGATCCCTTATGTAGGTGCCTTAATCGGTAACGTGATAGGCGTATTGCTAACGCTTACTTCATCGCAGGAATTATGGCCGGTACTTACCGTTTTAGGTGTAATTGCTTTTGTTCAGTTTCTGGATAATAATATTTTGATGCCGCGTATTGTAGGCTCGAAGGTGAAGATAAATGCTTTGTTTGCAATTATCGGGGTATTTATAGGCGGCAGCATAGCCGGGATTTCCGGGATGTTCCTGGCCTTGCCTATTGTGGCCGTGCTTAAAATTATATTCGATCGTACCGAATCATTTAAACAATGGGGTGTATTGCTTGGCGACGAGCGCCCGGCCAGAAGTCCGATGACTTTTCCTATTTTCAGAAAGAAAAAACCGGTGGCTACCAAATCTGGAACCGAAAAAAAATAGTTTCTAAATCACAGATTTTAAAGAAACAGGTAAACGCAAGGATTCTGATAATCATCAGATTTCCTTGCGTTTTCTGCTATATTAATAATAAGAAGTGTTCAGGTTGCTGTTTTGCTTTTCTGCGGCCTCAATAGGTGCATAATTGGAAAGAATAAGTGCCTCGCCTTTTTTAACACAAACGTCGTGTTCAAAATGTACAGACATACTTCCGTCTGCCGTCCTGATCGTCCAGCCATCTTCATCCAGAAAAACATCTTTTTTTCCCATATTGATCATCGGTTCAATGGCCATTACCAGATTCTCCCTTAAAAGTAAACCAGTACCTCTTCTGCCATAGTTCGGCACCTGCGGATCTTCGTGCATCTCTCTGCCCAAACCGTGGCCAACCAGATCTCTCACCACGCCGTATCCCTGCTTTTCGTTATGACTTTGGATGGCTGCACTGATATCGCCGATGCGTTTGCCCACAACAGCTTCCTTAATCCCCAGAAAAAGCGACTCTTTGGTTGTTTTTACCAGGTTTAATATTTCGGGCGATACTTCGCCTATGATGAAAGTATAAGCATGATCGCCATGAAAACCGTTTTTAATCGTGCCCACATCCACTGAAATAATATCACCATCTTTCAACTCATCCTTGTTAGGGAAACCATGTACCACTACATCATTTACCGAGGTGATAATATGAAAAGGAAAGCCATTGTAATTGTAAAAGGATGGAACGGCACCATTATCCATAATAAATTCATTAGCTAACCGGTCTATTTCGAGGGTGGTGATGCCAGGCTTTAATATTTTAGCTACTTCTGCAAGGGTATTGCTCACTAATAGTGCGCTAATCTGCATCAGTTCTACTTCTTCGTTAGTTTTATATAAAATCATTGCTGCAAATTTAGCAAAAGAAGCTGAAAGCGTGCTATTTTTATCTTCGTATACCTTATGGTCGGGTAACCTGCATGCTTCTATGACCACTCCTGATATTCATTGCTAAAAAAATATACTCCTTTCCCAAAAACCATGATCTGTGAACGATATATTTAAAGCATTGGTGTTTAGCTATAAGTTTGCCGGAATATTTGAGTGCGTTTTAATAATTTGGTTCCAAAATCTTGCTTCTTATTCTGCTCATGGTTTCTCCACGTACCCCCAGGTAACTGGCCAGGTAACGCTGTGGTATTCTGTCGATATCGAGTCCACTCTCCTGAAGTTTGCGGTATCTGCCGGTAGCTTTGGGAATGCGCGACAGTATTGCGCGCTCTGAGGCCGCATAATGATGCCGTTCCATTAGTTTTCTGCCGATCAGGTTAGCCTCAGGATAGTTATTGTACAGGAAGTCCATTAAAGTGTATGGAATACAGATGAGCTTGCAGTCTTCAAGGGCCTGAAGATATTCTATAGAAGGACCAGACTGCTGGTCGGGGTGACGTATAGCGCTTATAAATTCATTTCCTAAACTGAACCAGGTACTGATATCTTTTTTACCATCGCGAACAAAACCACGTACAACCCCGCTTATCAAAAAATATAGAGAAGCATTACTATCCAGTGGAGAAAGAATATATTTATTTTTCTTTACATGGATAAGCTTACAGGATCTTTCATGTTCGGCTTTGATCACATTGGATAAAGGACAAAATTGCTCAAGATAATTAAAGAGGGGACGTAAATAAGATGTTGAGTTGGGCATATGAAGCTAATATTGATTACAGAATATAGTACCAGCATATTCAATTGAAATGATATACACCTGTAATATTCCGGAATCAAAGGTATCCTGTTTATGGTCTACACTCACGAATGAGGTGTTTTGTCATCTCTAACGATACGATAGTTAGACTACAAAATGCTTATTTGGCGGGTTAATAACTCATTTCCTGTGCAAAATAGGCAGTTGGCATTAATCCTGTTTCCTTTTTAAATGCATTATAAAAAGTGGCATGGCTTTTAAAGCCGGCTTCTGATGCCATGGCTTCGATGGTTATTTTATCTGATTTTAGGGGATATTGTTTCAAAAAATGATCAATCCGGTAACCGTTTATCCAATCGCGAAAATTTTTGCCGATGTGTTTGTTGATTACAAAAGAACAGTGATGGATCGGCAGGTTAAGTTTTGCCGCCAGGTCCATAATCTGAAAATCGTGAAGGAGGTAGAGCTGCTCCCTTTCCATTATTTCTTTCATGGCGAGGGCATAGTCTGCCAACTGCTCATCTAAAAGGTTAAACTTTTTAGCTTTTGAAGGGCTAGGTATCAGATTTTCTGTTTTTAAAGGAACTAGCAGGGAATCAGTGCTGTTTTCCCCGGCTTCAGGTTTTTTAGTCCAGTTTACCGCTACCAGCAAATAGCCATAAAAAATATAAGGCTTGTGAAGCGTATACCACAAAATAAGCAGCAGGGCCAAACAGTTTAATACGATAAAATAGGTATTAACATACGGTATATTCAGGTATTTTAACATAAAGGGTGCCAGGCCAAACACCTGAAAAAAAGTTCCGATCCTTAGAAAAAAGATAATCCATTTTCTGCCTTCGCTATCGGAGAACTGTTGAGGTTTGTTTTTGAAACGGATTACCGCAATCCAACTGGCACATAAATAACCAATGGCCATTAATGGCCGAAATATATAATGGAAGTATGGTGGAAAAAGCCCCGTTTTTACATTTAAAAAGAAGTATCCTTTCTGGGCTAACTGGGTTCCCACCAAATTCCAATCAGGGATAACGGAAAGATGCCAGGGGATAACATGGATAACGGCCAGTAAAGCTGGTATAAAATGAAGCCATTCCATTTTTTGTAACCGTTTACGGTGCTGAATAAAGCCTGTAACATATAAATAAAAACAAGCTGGGGCAGCATAATAAAACGGTGTAAACGTTTGATGGAAGATGGCCAAAGCCTCGGGTTGACCAGCTTTGAAAAGCAACGAGGTGAAGATCTGTCCGAACCGTGCGAAAAATACGAGGGAAAGCAATAGGTTTAAAAACCTATTCCCCTTTTTCGCAAAAAAGAGATGTATGGAGAATGTGAGTAGTAATAAACAAGTGGTACAAATGAGAAGATTTAACGACTGCATATTTCCAACCAAGATAAGACATAATTACAAAATTAAATGGCTCGATTTTAATTTTTTTGATGGCAGCAGGCACTACGCTTAAAGCGTTAAAAATGAGGAAGCTTTTGTGTGTTGCGGCAGCTATTTCTGTTACCTTATTTCTTCTCTGCATTGTTTTTTTGTGGTAGTTTGTAATAATGATGTAGCAAAAACGTTAGTTTAACTTATAAAAACAATAGTTTTGCGGCCCGCTTATTGCTAGCGGAGAGTGATATTATTTAACTAATGGATGTAGATCATCCTTATAAAAGAAAATTATGGACAAATTTAAAAAAGTGCAAGATTTAATCTCTTCAGTTGAAGCAGACGTAACCAAATTTTATGATGGCGGTAATGCAGCTGCTGGTACACGCGTACGTAAAGCCATGCAGGACCTGAAAGTTCTGGCCCAGGAAATCAGAGCTGAAGTAACCGATAAAAAAAACAGCGCAAAATAATTTACCGCTTAAAGAGAGGTTATATCATAAAGTGATCAAGTTTTTATGATATAACTCCTTCTTCCTGATCTCGTCATTCGGGCCCTGTACGTTATGTGATACGAAAACCTTATTTGCTTCGTTTGCTGGTTACCAGTTTATCAGCAAAAAAATCACGGAAATCATTATAGTACAGATCGCCAACGTTAAAGCTGGTTTGGTTAGAAAGTGTGATCCTTGTACCTTCAACATATGAGATATGATTGATGGAAATAATATAACCTCTGTGCAATTGAATAAAGCCTTTTTCGATATTTAGCTGCTCTTTAACATCTTTCAGGCTTAAATAAGCAATAATCACTTTTTCTGTTGTATGGATTTTGATGTAGCTGTGAAAACTTTCGAAAGCGATAATGTCTGCATATCGTACTAAAACAGCTTTATGTGCTTCAGATTTATTCTTGACGAAGAAGTAGGATTCCTGAGCAAAATCTTCTATCTCCTCTCCAAAAACACGGTTTAGTGTTAAGGCAAATTTAGCATATCCGTAAGGTTTGAGTAGATAAGCATCTGCCTCTGCTTCGAAAGCTTCATAGGCATATTCCGCATGCGAGGTAGTAAAGATCAGTTTTCGGGTTTTGGAGCGGATTGCTTTAGAAAGTTCAATGCCTGAAAGCTGTGGCATTTCAATGTCCATAAAGATTACATCTACCAGATCGATATTTTTTAGTTCGCTCAAAGCTGCCATCGGATCGGTGTAGCTAGCCAGGAGTTCCATATTTGGCGTATCTGCTATATATTTTTCAAGACCCAATATCGAGTTTTGCTGGTCATCAATGGCTATACACCTAATCATTTGTTAAACTCCTTTTGCATATATAACGAAATTACACCTTTTCGCTCTGAAAATAGAAAATTTATCCTGTATTACCTTGGATTTTCTTCGTTAGATGTAATTTATATGATGAAATTACATTATTGTATATCAGAGCGCCTTTTAAATTTAGTAATTAACAGAATTCATAATTGCATTAACCTTAAAAGTTGAAGAGGGTAGATTGAAGGCAGTTTAACTGATATTTATTTGATTTGTTCGAAAAGCGGCGCCATAAAATGGTATGAAATACCAGTAGAAATGGCGGGGTATTTTGATAATTAATCGTGAATTCAATTACCAATTTCACCTATCCGTAACGAAAATACACCGATCTATGTAAGTTAGTGCTAAAAATGAGTGCAGAATGCGATCTTAGTCTGACCTAAAGAAAAATGCCTCAATTTTTACTGTATCATTTTCATCTTGAGATTGATCACCATACTAATATCTACCTATTAACTCATCAGGTTTAAATTATCTCTCTTTCCTATCTAAATCAGCGCTCTTTTTTAGATAGGAATTTTTTATCCTTGCGGCCTTTTGCTGAAATTCATTGTACTTCTGTTAATGTGAATAATAGAATGCTGTTTTATACAGATTTTATCCGTTTATCCTACTGAGTTAATCTTGTATATCTTATTAGAAGACCCCTAAATATACGCATTTAGGTTTTTTTTTTCAGGTTTAGTTCAGTTTTGCACCCCTTAAAAAGAAGGCCGTTCAGCACGCTGTAAGACCAACGAATAAACGATTACCTGAAAGTTTAGCATTGTTTTCTCAAATAGCTGATCATTAATAATTGTCCTTATTTAGAATTAATATAAATAATAATGTTATATTTGTCTGGTAAGTGATTAATGATAACCGACCTGAGATGATTGTAAAGGCAAGACTAGCACATCAAAAAGATTTTCTGTTTAGCGAAGAAATTCCAGATCGGTATGTGCCTGATCATCGATTGTCAGAAAAATCAATAGCCATTAAGGATGCCCCTGTAGCCATCAAAAACTATCAGTTATCTACAAATGGCCTGTTCCTGGTACACGCCGAGATGAAATTTGATGGTCCGGCCCGCATCCTCACTGAAGTAGATGGAGAGGCCATTACCTGTCAGTTTATTTTTAGCCGCAAAAATACTTCGGGAATAGGTAATCCATCAGCTAAATATGGATTGAGCAGACATAACATCAGATATATCCCTTCGGCAAAAGAAGCTTATGATGTGAAACCGGATGCGGAATTTGTATATTTTTTGATTGTTCTTTCTAAAGATTATTACCTCCGCCTGGTTGATCTGTATTCTCCCTTACATGAACAGTTTGTACAGGAAATGGAAAAGGGAATATCAACTTCTTTTGCGGATCAGGATCTTTTTATGACACCCGAAATGTACAGGGCGATTGATGCCATTATTACCTGCAGGCAGGACGGAGAATTGAAACGTTTATTTACTGATGCACGCATTACCGAGCTGATTATGTATCAGCTGGAGCAATTTAGTCAGCACCTGCAGGGCGGCCGGGAACCGCTGCTTGATCGTGATATTCCAAAGCTGGAAGAAGCCCGGGAAATTTTGGAGCGCGATTATATCAATCCACCAACCCATAAGCAACTTTCAAAGATGATATTACTGAACGAATTTAAATTGAGAACGGGCTTTAAAAAATATTTTGGCAGTACCATTTACGATTTTGTAACCCGCCTGAGGATGGAGGAAGCTAAAAGGTTGATTTTAGAGGAAGGAAAAAATATGTACGAAGTAGGTGTAAATATCGGCTTTAAACATCAAGCCAGTTTTACCAATGCTTTTAAAAAGTATTATGGGATTTTACCTAGCGATTTGCGGCTCTGATTCGATAAGCTTAGCAATATATTCTTACTTTTTGTACCGGTAATACCAATGGCCTGGCTTAGTTTTTATGAAAGTAATAGTGGATGCAGAAATGTTGTTTTTAAAATGTTGCCATCAGGGTAGCAAGATAGGCGAAATGAATAATTAGATTGAAGCTTTTGAATGGTATTAAGTCGTTTTTATTTTTTATAGGAGCAAAGATTTACAAGTGCACAGATTGGATTGTCGCCAATTCATCGATACTGTTATTTGCCAAATTATAAATGGGCGGCTCTGCAGCTTGCAGGTTAGAATTGAACTTTGCGGCATCAAGTTTAATTTCTTTAGGTACAATAACTGTTTTTAAACTGCTTTGGTCTGTATATGCCTGGGCGTGAATGCCGAATGCCGTATAAATGTGCTGCGGTGTAAGCACCTGCGCAGGTGTACCATCCCACCATTTGCGGCCATCTTTTAAAATGATCAGCCGGCTGGCATATTGGGCAGCAAGGTTAACATCGTGCAGTACCACAATAATCATATAACCTTTTTTAGCCATCGCAGCAGCGATAGACAGGGTTTGATGCTGAAACTGCAAGTCCATATTGTTAGTCGGCTCATCTAACAGCAATACAGCATCCGGGTTATCCCACAGTTGAGTCAAAACCCTGGCCAGGTGTACCCTTTGCTGCTCGCCGCCTGAAAGGCTAAGCATCGAGCGGTCTGCAAAATCAAGCAATCCGCAGAGTTCCATCGTTTCTAATACTGCAGTCTCGTCGTTTTTTGCAGATGGTAAGCCTCTAAAGCCATACCTCCCCATCATTACTACTTCTTTCACGCTAAAAGCCATAGTAATCGGGTTGTGCTGTTGCAGGTACGCCCTTTTGGAGGCCAGTATCTTTCGTTTATAATCCCGAAGATCATCTCCATATAGCATAATGCGCCCGCTATCGGGCTTCCGCTCACCAGAGAGTAAGCGCATCAGGGTAGACTTTCCGGCACCGTTCGATCCTAAAAGCGCAACCATTTCGCCCGGCCTGATGCTAAATGATATGTCTTTTAAGAGGGGCCTCTTGTTCAGTTTATAGGTAATGGATTCTACTCTAAGCATAAACCGGTAATTAATTAACTAATTTCTTTTTGTCTTTAATGAGGATGTAAAGGAAAACGGGACTACCCATCAGGGCAGTAACCACGCCTATTGGCAATTCGATAGGCTGTACGATTAATCTCGAAACCAGATCTGCCACGGTGAGTACCAACGCGCCCATTAATGCTGAGACCGGAAGTACAAAACGGTGGTCTACCCCGCCAATTAAACGTGTAAGGTGGGGGATAAGTAAACCGATAAATCCGATAATGCCCGAAACGGCAACCGAAGCACCTACGGCCATGGTGGCCATTACCACGACCAGGATTTTGATCCGGTGGGGATTCAGTCCGATCAGCTCAACCTGGTTTTCACCAATGGCAAACAAATTTAAACCTTTGGCTAAAAACGGGAGGCCAAACACGGCAATACATACGAAAGGAAACAAACAACCTACATTTTGCCAGGTGGCACCGCCCAGGCTACCCATCATCCAGAAAGTAATACTCCTCAGCTTCTGCTCATCGGCCAGGTAGGTAACCAATCCGGTTAATGCACCTGCCATGGCATTAATTGCAATACCGGCCAGCAGCATGGTCGGAACATTGGCCTGTCCGTTAACCTTAGAAAGGTTGTACACCAGCATAGCCGTAATTCCTGCGCCGGCAAAAGCACCAAAGGCCAAAAGATAATAACCTAAGAGCTGGCTTAAACCAGAAAATAAAAAGGTTTCAAAAGCAATAATCAGTACTGCCATTAAAGATGCACCTGCAGATATACCCACCAGGCCCGGCTCAGCCAGTGGATTCCTGAATATACCCTGGATGGCTGCCCCTGAAACGCCCAGTGCAGCACCAACCAATATACCTAACAAGGTACGTGGTAACCTGATCATCATAATTACGCTTTGGTTGATTCCATGATCGATACTTCCAAACAGCGTAAATCCCAGGTTATGGGTCAACGTGTCGATCACTTCTTTGATCGGAATGCGCATGGCGCCTGAAGCAAGCGAAAAACAGATGGAAACCATTAAGCCTGCGCTAAGTAATGTATATATTGATAACCGTCTCATTGGAAAATCTGGCTGTTTAAGGCTTTAATAGCTTCAGGTAAACGGTTGCCAAAATTGATGAGCAATGGACCATTCATCTCCACGATCCTTTTGTTTTTTCCGGCGTTGGTATAAGCTACACCAGGGAAATTTAAAAAGGATTCCTTTCCACCTAAACTCTTTAAACCAAAATCAAACATCAGAATCACATCTGGATTGCTTTTAATCAGCGCCTCGGTGGTGTAAGGTTTAAAATCGCTAAACTCCTGTATCGCATTTTTGCCACCGGCCAGTTTGATGAGGGCGTCTATGCTGCTCCCTTTTCCGGCCACATTCATAGTGCCTACACCGCGCGCATAAATAAATAGCACTTTCGGCACCTTAATGCCCTTTTTTAACTGACTCAATGTATTACGGATTCGCAATGTGGTTTGCTGTGCAAGTTGTTCACCCCGGGCTTTATCGCCAATGGCTGCAGCAACCTGCCTGATGAATTTGGTTGCACCATCAACCGAAAATTCCTGGCGGACGGGAATCACGCGGATGCCTAATGATTTAAACTGATAGAGGTTTTCTTTTGAAAAATCGCCTTCGGGAACCAGCACAAGATCTGGCCGATAGGCCGTAATGGCTTCAACAGAAAACGACCTGTTCCTGCTTACTTTCGGCAACCTGTTAATTTCTTCGGGCCATACGCTGGTCACGTCTGTTGCCACCAAATACTTGCCATACCCTAAAGCATATACGGTTTCGCTAATGGCGCTGCTTAAAGTAATGATACGCCTGGCCTGCGCCTTAACTGCTTGCAGACCAATTGAGAAATAAATGATGAGAAGTGTGGCGTAATATTTTTTCATGCTTAAACCTGCTACTTGATGAGACAAAAAAAGTATTTAATTAATCTAAATACAAGTGTTTCAAATTGAAATTGAGTAAAACTGAATCAAACATTCTGAAAAAAAAGTAAAGGCTTTTTGTATTTAAATATTTGATATTAAGATGTTTGTGTGTTATTTCATTATGGTTTTTCTGTTGATTTGGGCAAAAGAGGGTTTGAAAAAATACGTTTTGAACAAAATAAAATACGGATTGCACAAATTAAAATACGGATTGCACAAACCATTTTTGACGCTTAATTTGGATGTTTGCAGTGTTCTTATTTAGAATGATTAAAAATAATAACGCTGATGAAAAATAAACTATATCTACATAAGGTTAGCAAAAACACGCTTGCCGTAGGCCTGTTGCTTTTGACAGGGGCTTTTGCTTCCTGCAAGAAAGATGAAACAGACCAAAAAGACATTTTACAAGATGGTAAAAGCATCGTGATTACCGATCTGGCTGGTGATACGCAGGCGGCAATGGGTAGTGGGACTCCGGGTAAAGAAGTCCGGCCTTTTCATACTTTTCTTTTCCGATTGAGGGATCAGAAACAGATCTGGATTCGTAATGCAGCCGATACGTTACAATGGTTAAAAACAAAAGATTGGGATTTAGCTTTTACCGGGCCATACAACAGTGAGGTTTATGTAAACGATAAAGCTTATCCATATAACCCTGGTTTTGGCGGAATAGCCAATAGTGCTGTGATCATGTTGGAACAAAGTTATGATGCAGTTGTGCAGGCGCCAACTGACGAGGCTTTTGATACCAGCGATTTAACTAAAATCGGTTGGGCATCATCATCCAGCTCCAACGGGTGGTTTTTTTACAGCCTCAATACGCATATTATGCAGGCCATTCCCAACCGTACCTACGCCATCAGGCTGCCCGATGGCAAATATGCCAAACTCCAGTTAATTAATGCCTATAAGGGCAATCCGCCAAGTGTTACCGATTTAAACTGGCCTGCACCTTATTATACTTTCAGGTATTACGTGCAGCAGGATGGAAGCAAAAATTTACAGACCAGATAGAGATGAATACAGCGATTAACATAAACAAAAATACGCTTAAATGGGCTTCAGCCTGTTTAATATGGAGTTTACTTTTTACCGGTTGCAAGAAAGATGCAATCGTTTCGCCTGGGCCGGAAAAAGAACTTCCAACCCATACTGAAGGCGGTACACCATATTATAAACTGCAGCGGATAGAAAATTTAGCCGTAGAAACCGATGATGCGAATCCTACGGTAGCGCCAACAGCTGTTTTGTTCAGTTTAGAAACCAGGGCCGTTGTTCCTTTATTGTATGCCAAAACCAACCGTTGGGATATTGGCTTTAACGGACTTTACAACAGTTTTTTAAGTAGTAATAATGGTCAGTCGTCAAATAGTTTAGGCGCAGGAAGTACAGGTACGGGGGCGATTGCCGTATTGCAAAAGCCGTTTGAGGAGGTTACCGATGTTCCGGCAGATGCTACCTTAAGCATCAGTAAAAGCATTGGTACAGACGATGAAGGTGATTTTGGTGAAGGAACGGGATGGTACCTATACGATTTTGGCGGTACAAAGAGAGGGGACGGAAGTTACAACAAACAGCATGTTGCTTATGCTATGCCCGAGAAACGTACCATTGTTGTCCGTACCGCCAAAGGCGATTATGCGAAGATCAAAATGATCAGCTGTTATAAGGATGCCTTTACTGCAGATAAATGGTTTAGAAACACGCCACACATGTATTTCACTTTCGAATTTTTAATGGTGCCAAAGGGAAGTACAAAATTCGAAATTAAATAAACACACACGCTACTAATATTAATATTAAAATGAAGAATAAACTAATGCAATTGCTTTGTATCGCTTTAACCGTTGGCACGCTTGCCGCCTGCAAAAAAACAATAGGTCTGGAACCCATCCCTGCAAATAAAATCACCGAATTTAAAGTTGCCGTATCCGACGGAGATATTTTTGGTGCTATTGATGAGACCGACAAAACCATAACGCTTTATTTACCCTATTACTACGAACTGGATGTGATAGAGCCGGTTATCAAACTTTCTGCAGGGGCTAAGTTGAGTGAATCGCCTGCTCCGGTGGCGGTTTTGGATGCCCAAAAAACATATACCGTCATTGCAGCCGATCAGCGTACTTCTACCTACAAACTGATCATTAAACTTAATCAGATTTCGCCGTTGGCACTCACCGAACTATCCACGGCCACCAACACCTATACAACGGCAATTGGCACATATGATGTACGGGTACAAGGTAGTTTTAATATCGCTGATGTTAAAAAGATTAAGGCCTACCTGCTAGATAAAACCAATAAGGAATATGAGTTGGCGCCTAGTTCGGCACTGGGTACGCCAGGCGTATCAGTAGCCATGATCGGTGGTGTTAAAACTTACACTTATGGTTATTTACAGGTTCCGCAAACGCTGGATACCGGAACTTACAAGGTGAGGGTAAAAGTACAGGCCTTAACTGCAGAAATGAAATATCCGGTAAAAGTTGTTTATGGCAGGCCGGGAATTAATTACGGGCCGGTTACCGTTAAACAGGGAGAGACGTTCAAGATCAATTCTTCGCAGACGATATTACATGATTTCAAAGAATTTTATATTATGGTAAACGGACAGAAAACGTTATTGCCCATTGTTTCTTACACCCGTACGGAAGCTACGATCCGTGTTCCTGACACTGTGCCGCCAGGCGTATATACACCAACGGCAGCTTTTGGAACCTGGCCATTGCTTAGCCTGAACTGGGCAGTTACTGTTATGGCCAAATAACATCCATTTACCATTATCCACTTGAAAAACGATTGGGGAGATTATTCCCATTTAAATAACAAAAATCATAAATCTAAAAAAAATGAAAATGAAATTTTTAAAACTGACGTTTGCTGTTGCAACATTAGCCATAATAGGAACTGCCTGTAAAAAAGATGCCGTTCAACCCGATAACAAACTTGCTTTACAAAATACAACTGCTACGCTGGCTGTAGGCGCTACGGAAGCGGGTGTGGTAACCAATTCATCAACTTCACCTACCTCGTGGACTCCGGTTGGATACGATTTACTGAACAATGTGGTGGCAAGTACTGGCAACCAGGTTAATTTCGACAGCAACTTTAACGGAAACATTACCATTGCAGGTACCAATAACCTGGGTTATTATGATTCTCCATCAGTAACCAATGTTAGCGGCATTACTTTAGCTGATGTTTCTTCCGTTACGTTGGGTGCAATAACTACTTTGGGCAACAATACCAGTACAACTGTGGGCTGGTACAATTACAACAGGGTTACCCGTACCATTACACCTGTGGCGCAAAGATACGCTGTAGTGGGTAACGGTTCAACAATTGCCGGTTCTACCAGGCTTTATGTGGTTCAGCTTGATGGGGTAACCACCTCTGGTACCTATAATACCACCGTTGATTTCCATACTAAGCGATTAAAATAAGGAATAAATCAATCAGGGGAAATCCTTGATTGAATAGAAAAAGGGACGAAAACACGACTTATCGTCCCTAAAAATCATAAATAAACCCAAATAAGGGAATAATCCCAAATCGTTTTAAAAATATTAGCCTTGGCTAAGACCATATTTGCGGGTCGTAAAAAATGCAAATCTAATAATTATTGATTATGAATACAATATATAAACGCTTCTCTTCCAGTTCGTATTATCTTTTAATTTTATGCCTGTTCAGCATATTCGGTGCGTGCAAAAAGGAATATGAAGATTATCCTTACGCCGACATTGTGAGTTTTACGGTAAAAGATGCCAACGGAGAACCCGTTAAAGCCGTAATCGATGAAAAAAACCTGATTATATACTGGCCGTCGGGGCAGCCTGTACCAGATCACATTACGCCTAATATTGTGGTATCCGAAAGGGCAAGTATAAGTCCGGCTTCAGGCCAGCGTGTGGCTTTTGAGGAAACGACTAAGTTTGTGGTGACGGCACAAAACGGAACGACCAAAGCGTACATGATCAAAAAGGTGATCAATCAACCATTGCTCAAAATAAATATTTCATCAGGTGTTTTGGTTTATAACACTAAAAACTTTGTAAACAGAGGTAGCAATATTAATGTTACCGGCGATAATATTATTGCCGATAAAGAACAAACCAAAGCTTTTTTAGTAAATATTTCCAACAATACGGAAAGAGAAGTTGCAATTGCAACAATAACACCAATCGCACTCAGCGTAACGGTCGATAATACTGTGCCAGATGGTATTTATCAACTGAAGATTGTATCAGGGCTGAGAAGTGTGGTTTTAGAACGTTCATTCGGTGTTGCTAATGGCCGTCCAACCATTACACCTGTAGAATTAAGTGCCATAAAACTCACGTTAAAACTCGGGGAGGAGTTTGTGCTTACTGGTGCAAACAGGATTGAACTAATCAATAAATTTTCTATCCGCAATGTTGCCAATAAACAAATTTACGACTTGATGATCAAGGAAACCAAAACAGGTCAGTTAATCTTAAAAGTGCCTGATAATTTACCCACCGGTAACTATGATCTGTATAGCTATGATTATCCGGCAGGAGAATATTATGCTGCAGGTCGAATATCAGATTATTTTGACGACGCGATTACCATTACAAACTAAACTGTAGTGCAACGTTACATTAAGTTATATATCACGTTACTCCCGCTGATGCTGACAGCAGCTTCTGCCTGTAAAAAGGCAAATGTTGCTGTTGATGAGGCCGACGAGATTGTTTCGCCTATAACAGGTACGCGAAGCCAGCTGACGCTCGATTCTATCTTTTTATACGCTAAGCAGGTATACTTATGGAACGATGTACTGCCTGTTTATGCCGAATTTAACCCAAGGCAAAAATATGCAGGGGTCGGTTCTGATATCACCACTTTCAGGAAAGAGCTGTTTGATATTTCGCAGCTTAAAATAAATTCAGCTACCGGTAAACCTTATGAGTTGCCGGTTTATTTCGAAAATCCAAAATATTCTAACCTTCAGGTGGGAAAGAGCATGCCTGGAAGTACTGCTACCGTGGCAAATGCTGGTACTGCTGTACTTAGCAATAAAGTAATTATCAATGGAAATACGCTTGTAGCCTATCTAGCTTTAGGTTCGTTCCCTTCATTAAATAGTAGTAAAGCGGCCTTAGATCAGGCTTTTGCTGAATTTGCAGTTTCCAATCCCAAGGTGATTATAATCGACCTGCGGAGCAATGGAGGCGGTTATCTCGAAACTGCAGAATACGTGGCCGATTTAATTGTGCCCACCAGCCTGAATGGTAGAGTGATGTATAGTGAGGTATTTAACCCATCTATGCAAAACGGCAGCGCAAAAATACTGAAAAATCAACCTTATTTAGATGCCAACGGAAAAACAGCTATTTACAATGGTCGCCTTGCCACCATGGCCGATGTAGATTATACCATTGCGGGCAATACCTATAAATTTAATAAAAAAGGAAGTTTACAGACTGTCAAATCTATATATTTTATCGTTTCGGGCAATACCGCTTCGGCCAGCGAAATGCTGATCAGCAGTCTGAAACCTTATTTTGATGTTAAACTGATCGGAGAGAAAACATACGGAAAACCCGTAGGCTTTTTCGGAATTAATATCGATCAGTACAGTGTTTACCTGAGCAGTTTTTTGATCAAAAATGCCAGTGGTTGGTCGGATTATTTTACAGGCATGCAGCCAGATGTAATGATAAAAGGAGTAGATAATCCAGTTTTGGGTGATCCAGATGAACTGTGCTTAAATGCCGCACTTTCGCTGGTTAACGGAACTGGAACACTAAATGTAAGCAAGCTGGCCACTACAGGTAAAACTACCAATGTTAAAGCTGACATTTTGCAGGTAAATAATATAGAAAGCGTAATGCTTGAAAACAGGTTAAGATTAAGAAAATAAACAGGAAGGGATAAATCCCAGTACTACAACGATAAAAATAAACATGTTTAAACTATTTACCATTATATTTTTTATTGTGTTTTTTCATGCTAAAGTGGCCGCGCAAGATTATGGTAGCTTAAAAGGCACAGTTACAGATGGTCGGGGTAAGGCTTTAAGCGGTGCAACCGTACGCCTCGAACCGGATGGGCATAGCACCGAGACGAACGCATCAGGGAATTTTAGTTTTACAAAGATATTTACAGGTAATTATAGTATGGTGGTAACCATGGTTGGCAAAGCAAGTTACCAGGTCAATATTAAAATTACCAAAGCTGTTAATCACCTGGTGATTAAACTATCAGATGAAGTGCAAGAACTTAACGAGGTGGCCGTATCTGAAAATCGTGTTGCTCCTGATCATCTGCTGAAACTGGAACGCAGTGCCATGCCGGTTACAGTAATCAGCAGGCGTACCATCGAACTAATGGGCAGCCGAAGATTGGATGAGGTATTAAAAGAGCAAACAGGCATTGCCATTGTAAACAACATTGGCGGCGGCGCCCGTTCAGTTGGCGTGCAGATGCAGGGTTTTAGTAGCGAATATGTGATGATATTAATTGACGGACAGCCTATGGTTGGTCGCAACAGCGGAAATTTCGATTTATCCCGGATCAGCGTTTCCAATATCGAAAGGATTGAGATCGTTAAAGGTGCTTCGTCTTGTCTCTTTGGCAGCGAGGCCCTTGGCGGGGCGATCAACATTGTTACCCGCTATGGTGCGCTACAGCCGCAGGCATTGATTGCAGCCAGTTACGGAAGTTTAAATATAACTGATATAACCCTGGAGGGCGAAACACCATTTGCATCGCAACGGGGCTCGGCCAACCTGTCTGCAAATTATTACCGTACCGATGGTTTTAATACCAATCCAAAGTACATTCGGCAGGGAACCACAGCACCGCCTTATGATAATTATGCTTTGCAAGGGAGGGTGAGGTACCGTTTAACTCCAGGCAGTACGCTGGGGTTTAGCGGCAGGTATGGCTTAAGGAAATCGTTTATGTCTAAAGATTTTGGTTTGGGCATTATCTCCGGCGACAGTCAGGACGAGCAGGATTTAAATCTTTCAGCCACTTTCGATCATCATTTCCGGTCAGGGTTGCGCAGCATGAGCCGTTATTATTATACCAATTTCCGATCAGATCAAAGCGTAGATTGGCAGCAAACACATAGTGGCATCGCCAAAGATGTTTTTGTGCAGAACCTGCATCGTTTTGAACAGCAGTTTGCCTATGGCGTGAATAAAGATCTTAAATTTACGGGTGGTTTGGGGGGAAGCGTCGAAACGATGAACGATGTTTCACTAACCAATCCGGGTTCGGTAAACAATGCTTTTGCTTTTTTACAGGGCGATTGGCAACTGAACAGGAACCTTGGATGGGTTGCAGGACTACGCTATGATTTAACCAATGCTTATGGCAGTAAGCTGAACCCCAGTTTAGGCCTGCAATATAAGATTATGCCGACATTAACGTTGAAGACGGGCGCCGGTACAGGATTTAAAGCGCCGGATTTTAAATCAAGATACCTGGTGTTTTATAATCCGGCGGCCAATTATCTGGTAATAGGCAATGAAGTGCTGAGGCAAACGTTAAACAACTTAGATAAGCAGGGACAGATCAGTGAGATCAGGACTTTTCTGCTTAACCAGCTCGATCAGAACTTGCAGGCAGAACGAAGTACATCCTTAAACCTGAGTCTGGAATGGAAACCTAAAGACAATATCAAGTTGGAGGCAGGTGTTTTTCAACATAGTTTACGGAATCAGATCAACAGTATACAGGTAGCAACGGGTACCGGAAATCGTAATATCTTTACCTATCAAAACCTGCCAAAGGCTGTAAATAAGGGATTAGATTTGTCTTTTGCCATTAGTCTGGTTAAAAATCTGGAGCTGAGTGCAGGTTACCAGTACCTGATTGCCAGAGACCTCAGCGTAATCGACAGCATTAAAGCAGGCCATTACCCCTACAACCAGAACATCCACGATCCGGCAACCGGAAATTCTTATGCACCAAAGCCTGCTGATTATTGGGGGATCGAAAACCGGTCGCGGCACATGGCCAACTTCAAGGCATTTTATAACTACCGCCCCTGGGATACCAGTTTTAATATCCGGATCAATTACAGGGGTAAATATCCATTTGGGGATCGTAATGGAAATCAGTTTATCGACCGTTATGATACTTTCGTAAATGGCTTTTGGATGCTCAATGCAGCTTTCGAAAAGAAGTTGATGAAACAACATTTAAGCATCAGGCTTACCGTAGATAATATTTTAAATTATACCGATCCGCTTATGCCGGGGCAGCCCGGACGAATTGTACTGGCCGGATTAACCTATCGTTTATATAAAGATTAATTATTCAATTACCATTAATTACAGCACATGTTAAGTACCAATATTAAAGAGGCTACCAAAGTTGCACATCAAAACTTAGAGAAACAAGTTGTTTTGAAGTTAAAAGCCATCAGGAACAATGTAGATTATGCGGATCTCCTGAAACATTTTTATGCTTATTTCAGCCATATTGAAAAAACCATCAAACCATATATTACCGAATCCATCCTGCCTGATTATGCGCAGCGTAGAAATTCGGAGTATATCAAAGCTGATATTTTGGAACTTGGTAGCGATATTTCCGGGCTACCTTATACAACGGTACCAAAAATCGAAAATACGGTGCAGGCATTAGGCGCCTTATATGTACTGGAAGGTTCGATCATGGGGGGAAGCATCATTGTAAAAATGCTCGAAAAAGGAGGGGTTAACCAGGGCGTTTCTTTCTTTTCCGGCTATGGTGAGGCTACGGGAATGATGTGGGGTAATTTTATTGCTGTTTTAAATGCGCAGGCCAAAACTGAGCAAGAAGAAGAACAGGCCATCAACGCTGCAAATGAAACCTTTAAACATTTTGCCCATGTTTTCGAAAAAGAAAAGGCGGATACGGTTTAACCTAAAGTGAAGAGATAGCCCTGAAGAAAATTGATTCTCCCAGTGACGGGTAGTCGAACAATAATCTTTTAAAAGCACTAATGATTTATCTTGATTGGGAGCGCAAGGCCTTATGTATGTAGGGGAGCGTGTTCCCGTCTTTTGCTTTTACGCTTCGCTGCCTCGTACCTCGTTGCTGCAGGGTAATGCTGCAGCCGGGGCTAAGTGGCCTCGGCTGCGTTTTATATTAAAGGTGGAAGGGCCCATAAAACTTGCTCCTAAACCCAAGGGGCAGTATCCCGATTTTAAATCGGATTCATTTAGTGCCTGTCCCAAAATAGGGCGATGCCGTGTAAAAAAAAATGAAAACAAAAACTAATTAGAGCGATAACAGCCAGTGTGATACAATGAAACCGATTGTATTGTACTATCTTTGTGTTGATCTCTATGGGTGTTTACCGTTCATATTCTGACAGCGAATTGGCATACTTGTTAACTCAGGGTGATGATCTTGCCTTTACCGAAATTTACAACCGCTTTTATGGATTACTTTTTATCCATGCCAGCAGGCGTTTAAATGATGAAGAAGAAGCGAAAGATGTTTTGCACCAATTGTTCGAGTCGCTTTGGGTTAAGCGTATGCAGGTAGCGCCTGATGGTAACCTCTCAGCCTATTTGTATACAGCCGTACGTAACCGTGTGCTGGATGTATTTGCTCATCAAAAAGTAGAAAACAGATACGTTGATTCTTTGCAGGATTATATCGATCAGGATCATGTGCTGACCGATTATATGGTACGTGAAAAACAGATGGCCAGGTTAATAGAACAGGAAATTGATGCTTTGCCGCCCAAAATGCGCGAAATTTTTATTCTGAGCCGTAAAGAAAATAAATCTCATAAAGAAATTGCCCTGGAATTAGGTCTTTCTGAATTAACGGTTAAAACACAGGTTAAAAAAGCACTTCGAATTCTCAAATCGAGATTAGGACTGGTTATTTATGTGGCTTTTTTATTTAAAAATTATCACTAATGTTCTTTTAGTATAATTAATCCATGCCTTTTTTTGTTTAATTAAGGCTGTCAAGAAATTATTTTATATAAAGTATATTAAATATTTACAATTAATTTTGCAAGATTCTTTCCAGTTTCATTTTCAACTTTAAAGTGACTGATAAACAAGTCGAAGTTAGTAATTCGGTCTTGCAGATTCTGTACATA
>NZ_JBHNZK010000021.1:0-72774 GCF_042464845.1 Pedobacter sp. BG31 | reverse complement strand
ATATTTGCCGCCGACTTCCTTCAGATTCGCAGTCACCCACGACACCCTTGTCTTTAGCTAACACTTCCTACTGCTAAGCGTGTTCGGGACTTTAACCCTATAGTCGATTGCCATGCCCGGCGCACCATAAAAAAAGCCCTTTAAAACATGTCTAAAGGGCTTTGTAAAATTTCTATTGATCTTAAGCAGTAGCGAAAAGATTCTCTTTATAATAACCGTTTTCTAATTTTTCAGCAACCTCGCTGAAAGCGTCTAGCGTACGTTGAACATCTTCCAGCGTATGTACAGCTGTTGGAATTAGCCGTAACTCGATCATTCCTTTAGGAATTACCGGGTACACTACGATTGAACAGAAGATACTATAATTTTCACGTAAATCGAAGGTAATGGCTGTAGCATCAGATAATTCACCCTTTAAGAAAACCGGTGTCACAACAGAATTGGTCACTCCTAAATCAAAACCACGTTCACGAAGCCCTTTTTGTAAAGTTGTAGCAATTTCCCATAACTTATCTTTAAGTTCTGGTTTGCTTTTCAATAACTCTAAACGTTTTAATAATCCAATTACCATTGGCATAGGTAAGGCTTTGGCAAAAGTTTGCGAACGCATATTGTACCTTAAGAAATTGGTAATTTCCTCTGTTGAAGCTACAAAAGCACCGATACCTGCCATCGATTTAGCAAATGTACCAAAGTAAACATCTATGCCATCAATGCAATCTTGTGCTTCATGTGTACCTGCACCAGTTTTACCCATGGTACCAAAACCATGTGCATCATCAACCAGGATACGGAATTCAAAATCATTTTTAAGGTCAACGATCTCTTTTAATTTACCCTGAGCCCCGCTCATTCCGAAAACACCTTCAGTAATTAAAAGAATACCACCGCCAGATTCTTTCGTTAATTTGGTAGCACGCTCTAATTGTTTACGTGCACTGTCAATATCATTGTGCTTATAAACAAATCGTTTACCCATATGCAAACGAAGACCGTCAATAATACAGGCATGTGATTCGGCATCGTAAACAATTACATCATTACGATCAACCAGGGTATCAATAATTGATACCATTCCCTGATAACCATAATTTAACAAAAATGCATCTGGCTTACCAACAAAGGCGGCTAGTTCCTGCTCCAACTGCTCGTGGAATTTAGAATTGCCACTCATCATACGGGCGCCCATCGGGTAAGCCATACCATACTGAGCTGCAGCTTCTTCATCTGCTTTTCGAACTTCCGGGTGATTGGCTAAGCCTAAATAATTATTTAAGCTCCAGACCAAATGCTCTTTTCCTTTAAATTGCATGTGAGGTGCAATTTCTCCCTCTAATTTTGGAAACGAGAAATACCCATGAGACCATTTCTGGTGTTGGCCAAGTGGCCCCATGTGCTTTGCGATTTTATCAAATATATCCAATGTATTACCTGTTTTTAATATAAATTTTGCGAATTTAAGCTTTATTAGTCTTAAAATCAACTTAGCTAACTTTTAGGCATTAATTAAGACCTGTTTTTATGCTCCAATAGTATGCCAAAAAAGCCCCGATGTTACAACGGGGCTTTAAATTATATTTGGTTGGTTTTAATCAACGTTATCGTGCAGAAAAGAATTATTTGGTCTGATCTCTGTACCACCATCCTGATCGTTGCTTAATGTAAACCTGCTTACCTGCGATTCTGAAGAATGCTGAACCTGTTGTAATTGCATTTGTTTGCGTTTATAGGCTGGTTCGTTTTCAAGCTCCTGTAAACCATTTGTTGTACGCAATTTCATGCTCAGATCCTTAAGACGTAAAATACGTTCTTTAGATTTTCTCAATTGCTCTTCCATTGACTCATCATTCTTGTCATCATCTAAGCCAACAACCGGCATTTCGATTTCCGGTTCAGGCTGTGGCATGGGAGCTGCTTTTGCTGCTGGTGTTTCAAACACAAAATTGGTTTCAGCCAATTTAACCTCGAACTCAAACCCTGTCTCTTTCGCTTCTTCTACCTGGGGCTCTTCTTCAATTAAAGTATGGCGAACAATATGATTTTCCGGCTCCTGAACTTTTTGAGGCTCAGATTTGCTGAACATACCGCCAAAAAGATCTGCTTGCGAAACTTCTTCCCTGGTTTTTAAAACAGGCTCATAAGATGGCGCTGCTTTAGGCTGGATGAACGAGTTTACCGGTTCAACAGGGCGAATAAGCGGTGCTTCTTCTGGTGTTAAAAGTGATATTTTCTTTTTATTTTTTTCTTCTTTTACGCGTTCTTCAGATGTTTGGAAACCTGTTGCAATAATGGTTACAGAAAGCTTATCACCTAAAGATTCATCTGTACAGTTACCCCAAATCAAATCTGCTGATAAACCGGCTTTTTCCTGAATATAATCGGTAATAATCGAAACCTCATCCATCGTTACCTCACGCAAACCAGAACTGATGTTCAATAAAATATAACGGGCCCCTTCAATTTCATTATCTTTTAACAATGGAGAAGCCAAAGCACCTTCCACAGCCTGTAATGCACGGTCGTCGCCCTCAGCGGCAAAACTACCCATGATGGCCACACCGCTATCTTTCATTACGGTACGCACATCTTTAAAATCCACGTTGATATATCCCGGAACCGTAATAATTTCTGCGATGCCTTTTGCAGCTGTTGTTAAAATATCATCGGCCTGGCCAAAGGCAGAACCCAGGGTTAGGTTTCCAAATATTTCACGCAAGCGGTCGTTAGAGATGACCAGGTAAGAATCTACATATTTTTTCAACTCTTCCATTCCCTCATCGGCTTGCAATCTACGTCTTTTTCCTTCGAAAGAAAATGGTGTAGTAATGATGGCTACAGTTAAAATGTCAAGTTCTTTTGCTGCTTTCGCAATGATTGGTGAAGCGCCTGTTCCGGTACCACCGCCCATTCCGGCTGTAATGAAAAGCATTTTGGTGGTATTGCCTAACATGGCTTTGATATCATCTATATTTTCTATAGCTGAATTTTTACCAACTTCAGGAATAGAACCAGCTCCCATTCCTTCGGTTAAGCTGGCACCCAATTGCACCTTATTAGGTATAGGGCTGGATTCGAGCGCCTGGGCATCGGTATTACAAATAATAAAATCTACACCAGTAATACCAGACAGGTACATATGGTTCACTGCGTTGCCGCCACCACCTCCAACACCAATAACCTTGATGATTGAAGATTTATCTTTTAACATTTCGAACTGCATATCTTTATGAATCAGTTGTTTAAAAATTTTTAAATTCTGTTCATTACTCCATGTAATATTAACACTTTTTCAACAGACGTTTTCCACAAGTGTTAAGAATGTGGAAAACTCTTCTTTTGTTGAAAAATAATTAGCTTTTCAGATAATCTTCATCACTCACATTCATATCATCCTGAATGAAAGTTCTTGTTTTCGCCAGTAATTTATCAAACAATCCTGGTCCACGTTTTTCTTTTTCTTTGGCAGTTTTTGGCTTTTCTACAAAAACACCCGGTTGTTTCATTTCTTCCATCAATTCTTCAGCTTTCTGAATTCCTTTGATCAGCAAACCTACACTCGTTGCATACATCGGGCTTTTCAGATCATCGTAAATGGCTTTAGGCATATCCTCATATTTAGATAAATGCTCGTTCGGGTAACCGATACGGCAATCTAAACCCGTTACATATTCAACAGCCTGAGATAAATGTTTTAGTAAAGCACCACCACCGGTAATCACAATACCACCAATCAGTTTTTTCTCATATCCTGAAGACTTGATCTCGTAGTATACGTGTTCTATAATTTCTTCCATACGTGCCTGGATAACATAGGCCAGGTTTTTAACCGAAATTTCTTTTGGTTCGCGGCCACGTAAACCTGGTACGCAGATAATTTCGTTCTCTTTATTCTCTTCAGCCAATGCCGAACCAAAACGCGTTTTAAGCAACTCAGCCTGATTACGCATTACAGAACAACCTTCTCTAATATCTTCGGTAACACTGTTACCACCAAAAGGAATAACTGCGGTGTGGCGGATAATACCTTCGTGAAAAATAGCAATATCCGTAGTACCACCACCAATATCAACCAATGCAATACCAGCTTCTTTTTCTTCCTCGCTCAACACCGATTCAGATGAAGCCAATGGCTCAAGAATTAAATCCTGGGTTTGCAATCCTGCATTGTTTACACATTTGATGATATTTTTTACGGCCGTAACCTGACCAGAAATAATATGGAAGTTAGCTTCAAGACGAACTCCCGCCATACCGATCGGATCTTTGATTCCCGGCTCGTTATCAATGGTAAATTCCTGCGGCAATACATGAATGATCTCCTCACCCGGAGGCATTACCAGCTTAAACATATCATCAATCAACTTATCGATATCCTTTTTACCGATTTCATTGTTTAGTTCTCTTCTTGTTAAAATACCTCTATGCTGTAAGCTTTTAATGTGCTGACCAGCAATACCCACATTTACCACCTGTATCTCTACATTGGATTGTCCGCTTGCCACTTCAACAGCCTGAGTAATTCCCTGTACTGTTTTTTGAATGTTAGAAACCACCCCACGCGTTACACCCGCCGATTCTGCCTTGCCTATTCCTAAAATTTCTATCTTACCGTGCTGCGTTCTACGGCCAACGATAACACAAATTTTTGTAGTACCGATATCCAATCCTACTACAATTGGCGACTGACTGGTAAATTTTGCCTTATCCATATTGTTAATTTTGCTGAGTTTTATACTGTTTTTCTAGGGCTTTGATTTCTTTCTCTCTTGCTTCTATTTCTTTTTTCAATTGAGCCGCAGATTTTGCCGGCTTTGGTAATGTTGTTACCGTTTGCTTCGGTTTTTCTTTTTTATCCGCAGATCTCGTATCCTTTGGTTTTGTGGCTAAAGTAACCACTGGCTTTGTTGATGCTGTTTTAACCGGTGTTGTTTTTTTCGTTTCTGCTTTTTTAGGCTCAGTTTTTTTTTCTACAACCTTTTTTGGTTCAACCTTACGAACTTCTGTTTTTTTCGGTTCATCGGCCTCCGGACGATCATCCATAGCGGCAACAATTGTATTTCTGATTAATGAGTCGGTTACACTTCGTTGTATCCTCAAACTATCTGCTGCAGAAATTGTTTTAGCTTTTTTTGCCAATTCTGTCGAATCTCTTCTTTCGCAAACAATCTGGTTGGTATACTTGATGTTAATGGTCCGATAAGTGTCCCATCCTACCTGGGGCATTGCCTTTTTATAAAACAACAGCAGGTTTGTCATTTTCTTTTCAAGCGAATCGGCATTACCCAGAATAATCCGCTGATTGCCTACTCTTGGTATCAGTTCGATATCATTTTTTTGATCAACTACAATCTGCTCAATCTGCGAATCCCAGAGCGTATCTTTTTTAATAAACTGCGCAGTTTTATATAAATCTCTTGCCAGTTGTGTACGCAATGTATCTACCCTACTCCCAAAAATTTCGGTAATATGTCCTGTTGCTACCAGCACATTGGCAGTAAAGTTTGATGAAATAGGCATTTTCAGTCCGTCGTTATCAATGTAAAAATCCTGCCCGTTTTCGTTCAATATGCGAAGGATAGGCTGACGCTGCTTTACTTCAATATGCAATACCCCATCCATATCTACATATACCTTCGCAAAACCAATGTACGGGTTAGACTGCAGTTTTTTTTCGATATTATGAATGTTGATGTTTTCGAGGTTACGGCCTAACAGCACACCCTGATCTTCTTTCAAAATCGCATCGATCTCTTCACGTTCAATGAAATTATCTGCCCCGGGAATCAGAATCTTAACATCTTTGCATTTAACCGTCTGTTTCTTCACATTGATAAAACTCAAAAGCACCACCACCCCTGCCAGGCTGATCAGCCAGGCAAAGCCAGTAAAAATTGCGCTCCAGTTTATCCGTTTAAGCATTGTTCAAAGTATTTTTTAGGGGTTCGATAATAGTGTCTATATCGCCCGCACCTACTGTTAAAATTAATTCAGGTTTTGTATCCCTAACATACTGGACTACAAAATCTTTTCCGCATACCTGTTTATCTGCCAGCGTGATTTTATCCAGTAAAAACTGTGCATTTATCCCTTCAATTGGTAATTCTCTTGCGGGGTAAATTTCCAATAGCATCAGTTCATCAGCAGTGCTCAAAACTTTTGCAAATTCATCTGCAAAATCACGTGTCCTGGTGAACAGGTGCGGCTGGAAAATTACGGTTAGCTTTTTATTAGGATATAATTGCCTTACCGCATCAAAACAAGCCCTAAGTTCTTCGGGATGATGTGCATAATCATCAATATAAATCTGATTACTATTATTTACAATGTATTCAAAGCGGCGTTTAACACCCTTAAAATTTGCAACAGCCTGTTTTATCTTTTCAGCATCAATGCCCAACTGTAAGGCAATGGCAATAGCAACCGTTGTATTTTCTACATTGTGCTTACCTGGAAGCATCAAACTGATATCGTTTATGCTTTGGGCACCACCGGTATAATCAAAAAGAAATTTCGAACCTTCTACCCTTAAATTTTCTGCCTTTGCTACTGCCGTTGAACTTGCTGCATAGCTGATGCTTTCCTCCAACGGCAATCCTTCATGTGCATAAAGTGTACCTTCTGCTTTCAGCTGGCCAGCAAACAAGCGAAAGGATTCTTCAAGATGGCTTTTATCGCCATAAATATCCAAATGATCGGCATCCATCGAAGTAACCACAGCTATGTCAGGATGAAGGGTGAGAAATGAGCGATCGTACTCATCAGCCTCTACCACTACCACATTGTTTTTTCCGAAAAGCACATTACTATTGTAGTTACTGGTTATGCCGCCTAAAAAAGCAGTACAATCGTAACCGGTATCTTTTAAAACATGAGCAACGATAGATGAAGTTGTAGTTTTACCATGCGTGCCGGCGATAGCAATACAGAACATTCCCTTACTGATGATACCTAAAACTTCTGAACGTTTTTTTAGTGTAAAACCTCTTTCTATAAAGTGATTTAAAATCTTCGAATCTTTTGGAATTGCTGGTGTATACACAACAAGGGTATCATCCTGATGATCTGAAAATTCATTAGGCAATGCAGAAATTTCGTCAAGAAAGGTAATTAAGATCCCTTCCTGCATTAAGGTTTCAGTCAGTTTGGTCTGGGTTTTATCATAACCACAAACCACCTGTCCGCGTTTAGCAAAATAACGGGCAAGCGCACTCATGCCGATACCACCGATACCTACAAAGAAAACCCTATTTATTTTACTTAATTCCATTTTTTTTAGCTAAAAGCAAAAAGACCAAAGCTTAAAGCTGTCTTTCCACTGTTTTATTTTATTATTTTCTATCGCTTTAAGATTGCTTCGTATCTCGTAGTTACTACCTGTCGTTGCTTTAGTCTTTTTTCTTTATTCTTGAAGCTTATATAATCAATTTTAATACTTCTCCAGCAATAATTTCATCTGCCTTTGGCAATGCCATTTTGCCTATGTTTTCTGCCAGCTGTTCGCTTTGTTCTTTATTATTTAAAAGTTCAAGTGCCGCTTTTACCAAAGTATCTTCGGCTGAGCGATCGTTAATGAGTACTGCAGCTCCATTTTTAACCAGGGCCATTGCATTTTTGGTCTGATGGTCTTCAGCAACATTTGGCGAAGGCACCAGAATCACTGGCTTTTTGATCAAACAAAGTTCTGCTATTGTCCCTGCTCCGGCACGGCTGATGATCACATCGGCAGCGGCATAAGCCAGATCCATTTTATTCAAAAACTCCAGGATCCGGACGTTTGGGTGGTAATCGGGACCCAATCTTTCCATAATCCCTTTATAGTAATACTTACCGGTTTGCCAGATCACCTGCACATCTTGCGCAATAATTTCTGGCAAGTGTTTTTCAATTGCCTTATTTAATGTTCCTGCGCCTAAACTTCCACCGGTAACCATAATGGTCTTTTTTAATGGGTCTAGTTTTAATAGTTCAGCTCCTGCATGGTGCTTTCCTTTAATATCAACCACTTGCTGACGGACAGGATTTCCTGTTTTTAAAATCCGGTCAGCTGGAAAAAACTGGTCCATTTCATCAAAAGCGACACAGATTTTCGAAGCCTTTTTACCTAACCACTTATTGGTTACCCCCGCATAAGAATTCTGTTCCTGTATGAGGTAAGGAATTCCTTTTAATGATGATGCATACAACAGGGGTCCAGAAGCATAACCACCAACGCCTACTACTGCATCGGGTTTAAAATCATTAATAATCTGCAGGGCTTTCCGTACGCTGCCAATAACCTTTAGCGGAAGTGCCAGGTTTTTGATAATCGAGCCGCGTTGTATGCCACTAATATTCAATCCTATAATTTTATAACCGGCAGCAGGAACTTTTTCCATTTCCATTCGGCCTATCGCACCCACAAATAAGATTTCACAGGTTGGCACCATACGTTTTAGCGCATTGGCTATGGCTACGGCGGGAAAAATGTGCCCGCCGGTGCCACCACCTGATATGATAATTTTTGGGGAATTATTCATTTTAATTGTTTTAATGTTAACTATTTCACCACAAAAGCCACAATAGAGAACAAAAGTTGTTGTTTTTGTTTAATGTAAATATTGCCCACCAAACGAACAATAGTTAGTATATGATTATTCAGGTAACAGCCTGAATAAATCGTTTACATATGTTTTTTGTCCTTCACTATATAAATTAACTGTATTGAAATTATAAATTATTCCCTTCGGAGAACCCAACAGCTTCATATAAGTAATAATTTGAGCCTCATGAATCGGCATTAATTTATCAACAGACTTTAATTCAACCGTGAGTACATTTTCAATAAATAAATCACACCTCAAATTTGCGTCTATAGCCATTCCTTTATAATTTACTGGTACAATCATTTCAGTCATAAAAGAAATCCCTCTTAGTGCCAGTTCATATTTCATGCATTTATGATACGCACTTTCTAATAATCCGGCTCCGAGCGCCTTATGCACTTCAATGGCGGCACCATTGACCTGATAAGTTAAATCAGTTAGATATGCTTTACTAGGTATCATTATAGCTATTGTGTTCTTTTGTTTCTTTGTGGTTGTTTTTATTTATCCAAATGCTGGAAGTTCTCCAACGATCACTTTATTTTTCACTTTATCTTTATCTTCTTTTGTTGCTGCATTGGCATTTTCTTCTACGTCGCGGCTTACACTCAGAATAATACCAAACGCAACACTGGTAAAAATCATAGAGGTACCCCCCATACTTACCAGCGGCAATGGAACCCCGGTTACCGGCCCTAAACCAACTGCTACCGCCATGTTTGCAAAGGCCTGAATGGTCAGACTAAAACTTAATCCGGCGGCCAGCAGCGCACCAAAAGCCTTGGGTGCCCGGGTTACGATCTTGATACATCGGTATAAAAGCACCAGGTATAGTATCATGATAACAATTCCTCCCACAGTCCCCCATTCTTCAATAATAATGGCGAAAATAAAATCGGAATATGGGTGTGGCAGGAAATTGCGCTGTGTACTATTACCTGGTCCTTTACCAAAAACACCACCAGTAGCCAGGGCAATTTTTGCCTGATCTGCCTGGAAAGTTTTATCTGAATGCTGCATTTCAGGATGCATAAACGTATTGATACGCGACATGTAGGTTTTTCGCCTTGGCCCTAAAAAGAAAACGAACAATAGCAGGACAAAACCTCCTGCACAAACAATAGCGATCTGTTTAATACTGATCCTACCTATAATCAGCAGCAATATACTTACACCAAAAAGCATTAAAGCTGTAGATAAATTGGCCAGTGCAATTAGAACAAAAACCACACAAACCGACCCCATAATCGGTATAAATGACTCTTTAACGTCTTTAATATTTTCTTGTTTTTTGGTCAGCATCCGGGCCAAAAAGGTAATCAATGCCAGCTTTGCTAAATCGGAAGTTTGAAAGGTTAACCCAATTACCGGTATTTTAACCCACCTTGAAGCATCGTTTAAGTTCGTACCAAAAATTAAGGTGTAAAACAGCAAAGGAATAGTTACAATCATTAACACCTTTGAAATACCTGCATAATAGCGATAATCAAGCAGGTGGGCGATGTAAATCATACCTATGCCCAGCAAAACGAAAATAAGGTGTTTGGTAAGCAAAAGTTTTTCTACAGCTTCTCCTTTTTTATAAGCCAAAGTACCCGTTGCGCTATACACTGCCATTACAGATATAAGCGAAAGCAGGATGATGATCAGCCAGATCCATCTATCTCCTTTTGTTTTATTAAGTAGTGCCTGCAACATATATTGAGCCTCCTGTTATAATTCTCTTACTGCCGCCTTAAACTGGTTACCGCGGTCTTCATAATTTTTAAACAAATCAAAACTTGCACATGCTGGCGATAGCAATACGGCATCGCCACGTTTAGCCAGATGGAAAGCAATCTGTGCAGCTTCTTCTGCAGAAAAAGTATTGACAATAATATCTACATCATCCTCAAAAGCATCATGAATACGTTTATTGTCTTTGCCCAGGCAAACAATGGCTTTCACCTTAGTTTTAACCAGATCCTTAAGCATATTGTAATCGTTTCCTTTATCAACACCGCCCATAATCAGCACTACATCGCTCGTCATACTTTCTAAAGCATACCAGGTAGAGTTTACATTGGTGGCTTTACTATCGTTGATAAAATCGATCCCCGAAATTTTGGCAACATGCTCTAACCTGTGCTCAATATTCTTGAAATTACCCATGCTCTCGCGGATGGACTCATTTCGTAATTCTAAAACTTTCGACACAATGCCTGAGGCCATAGAATTGTAAATGTTGTGCTTGCCCTGTAAGGCTAAATCTGAAATAGACATGGTTAGTGGGTTATTAGGTTCTGTAAGGATGTGTAAAGTATTATCTTCTAAATAAGCACCCCTTTCAACTGGTTTAACAATCGAAAAAGGATAGGTTCTGGCAAGTGGTCTAGTAATTGCCATGGCTTTCAGGCTTTCCTCATCATCTGCACAATAAATGAAAACGTCATCTGCAGTCTGGTTTTGAATGATGCGCATTTTTGATGCAGCGTAATTCTCCAGCTTGTAATCGTAGCGATCCAAATGATCGGGTGTAATATTTAATAAAACAGCAATATCTGCCTTGAACCGGAACATATCGTCAAGCATAAAACTCGATATTTCCAGCACATAATATTCATAGTCTTCTGTGGCTACCTGCGCGGCAAAACTCTGCCCGATGTTACCGGCCAAACCTACATTCAAGCCCGCATTTTTTAAGATATGATAGGTTAACAGGCTTGTAGTTGATTTACCATTAGAACCTGTAATGCAAATGGTTTTGGCGTTGGTATATCTTTTGGCAAACTCAATTTCTGAAATTACCGGAATACCCCGGGCAACCAGTTTTTTAACGATAGGTACTGTTGGCGGGATACCAGGACTTTTAATAACTTCCGTTGCATTCAGAATCAATTCTTCGGTATGCTTTTCAGATTCGCAGGGCACGCCAAGCTTTTCTAATGCAGCTTTGTATTTATCGCTTATGATACCAAAATCCGAAACGAATACGTCGAAACCTTTGGCTTGTGCCAGCTTTGCTGCACCTACCCCACTTTCGCCGGCACCAAGAATAACCACACGGCCCTGCCCGGTCATTGCTGACTTAGTATTGCTTGATGTGATGTTATTCGTGTTCATTGTTTTATATTTTTAGTATTAAGTAATTAGTATCAGGTATCAAGACACTACTATTAAACTTTTATTTATTTTTTATTTTTACTGATCTACTTAAACCTTCCACCATCCACCTTTAAACCTTCCCACCTTGAATTACCTCAATTTCAATGTTACAATGGTCATAATCGCAAGCATGATCCCGATAATCCAGAAACGGGTTACAATTTTAGCTTCATGATATCCCTTTTTCTGGTAGTGGTGATGCAAAGGCGACATCAGGAAAATCCTGCGGCCTTCTCCAAATTTCTTCTTGGTGTATTTGAAGTAAGAAACCTGCATAATCACCGAAACCAGTTCTACCAGGAATATTCCGCATAAAATCGGGATTAAAAGCTCCTTACGAATCATCAGTGCAAAAGCGGCTATGATTCCCCCGATGGCCAAACTTCCGGTATCGCCCATAAAAATCTGAGCAGGATAAGAGTTGTACCAAAGGAAACCCACACAAGCACCAACAAATGCTCCTGCAAAAATCATCAGCTCTGCAGAGTTCGGGATATACATAATGTTCAGGTAATCGGCCATGATCGTATTACCCGATACATAAGCCAAAATTCCCAGTGTAATACCAATTACTGCAGAAGTACCCGTGGCGAGCCCGTCAATACCGTCGGTAATATTGGCTCCATTTGAAACTGCGGTAATGATAAATACGGTGAACACGAGGAATATGATAAAAGCATATTTCTGATAATCACCCCCTAAAAACTTTAATACCTTGGCATAATCGAACTCGTTGTTTTTATAAAAAGGCATGTTGGTTTTGGTCGATTTTACATCTTGTGTATAGTAAAAAGTTTCGCCTTTCTGGCGCAATACCATCGGGACAGTAGAAGTGCTTTTAACATTATCCTGAACAGTTTCTCTCACCACGATATTGGGATGAAAATACATGGTTGTGCCAACAATTAAGCCTAAACCTACCTGACCAACCACTTTAAAGCGACCAGCTAAACCTTCTTTGTTTTTCTTAAATACTTTGATATAGTCATCTAAAAAGCCGATTGCGCCCATCCAGATGGTCGTAATAATCATCAGGATAACGTAGATATTTGAAATATTGGCAAATAACAATGTCGGGATAAGAATACCCAGCAAAATAATGATACCGCCCATGGTTGGCGTACCTTGTTTTTGCATCTGGCCTTCTAAACCTAAATTCCTAACCGTTTCACCTACCTGTTTTTTATGTAAAAAATCGATGAGCCTCCGTCCATATACCGTAGTGATGATCAGCGATAAAATGATAGAAATGGAAGCCCGGAAAGTGATGTACTGAAACAACCTTAACCCAGGTATGTCATAATGCTTATGCAGGTATTCGAATAATAAATATAACATTAGCTGATTGGTTTTAATTGTTCAAGTAAGATTTCTTTATCATCAAAATGGTTTCTTACCCCATTAATTTCCTGGTATTTCTCATGTCCTTTACCCGCAACAAGAATAATATCTCCTGGCTTCGCTAAATGACAGGCTGTTTTAATCGCTTCTTTTCTATCTAAAATGGATAATGTTTTACGCTTATTTGTCGGCGAAACGCCTGCTTCCATATCATGGATAATGGCTTGAGCATCTTCCGTACGTGGATTGTCAGATGTGAGAATCACCTTATCACTCCAGTCGCAGGCCACCTGGGCCATAATCGGCCTTTTGGTTTTGTCACGATCTCCACCGCAACCAATTACCGTAATTACCTGTTCGGTTCCTTTACGGATATTGGCAATGGTACTTAATACGTTCTGAACGGCATCCGGGGTATGTGCATAATCTACAATACCAATAATTTTATCAGCCGAAGTGATATAATCGAACCTTCCTTCTGCACCTGATAAACGACTCAACATCGTGAGCACCCTTAATTTATCTTGCTCTAATAAAATCGCAGTTCCGTAAACGGCCAATAGGTTATAGGCATTAAAAGAGCCTACCAGTTTAAAATAAACATCTTCGTTATCGATATCCAAATGCAAACCACTGAACTGGTTTTCGATAATTTTAGCCTTAAAATCTGCCAGCTGCTTCAGCGCATAAGTCTTTTTATGTGCTTTGGTATTCTGCAGCATCACCATGCCATTTTTATCATCGATATTGGTCAGCGCAAATGCCGATTTAGGCAGCATATCAAAAAATGCTTTTTTGGCTTTCAGGTAGGCATCAAAAGTTTTATGAAAATCTAAATGGTCATGTGTTAAATTCGAAAACACCCCACCGGAGAAAGTTAATCCTTCTATCCGGTGCTGGGACACGGCATGCGAACTTACTTCCATGAAACAATAATCGCATCCTGCCTTTACCATATCCCTTAACAGCTGGTTTAAGGCAATCGGGTTTGGCGTAGTGTGCGTAGCAGGCACGACCGTATCATTGATGTAATTCTCTACCGTAGATAAAAGCCCGGTTTTATAACCCAGATCTTTAAATAATTTAAAAAGAATGGTCGCAATAGTCGTTTTTCCGTTCGTTCCGGTAATACCAATCAATTTTAAATCTGCTGATGGATTTCCAAAATAATTACCGGCCATAATCCCCAGGGCAACCGATGTATTTTCAACCTTGATATAAGTCACCGTAAAATCGTGGATTTCCGGTAAATTTTCACAGATAATTACGCCTGCGCCCTGCTGAACGGTCTGCTCAATAAACTGGTGCCCATCAGCAAGGGTACCTACAACCGCAAAAAAGATATCATCTTTACCTACCTTACGCGAATCGAAATTCAGCGCATTGATCTGCCGATCGGTTTTACCAACCAATTCTTTAATCGTTACACCGTAAAGTAAATCTTGTAATTGCATTTTTTCTATTTTTAGTATCAAACAGTGAGTATCAGGTAGCAAGGCATACACCTTAAACCTTCCATTCTAAACCCTACGCCTTAAACCCTAAACCTTCCACCTTAATTTAACTCTATCTGAACACCTAATCCTCTACCCACTTTTGTACCGGCAGCTATCGACTGACTAATCACTTTGCCGGCACCAAAAACCTTTGTTTTTAAACCTGCATTGCCTAAAAGGTACAAGGCATCTTTCAGCCCCATACCTGTTACGTTTGGCATTACACCTTTACGCTCGCTGTTTTCCTGAAAAATTGTTCCTGCACTGGTATCTATAATGTTGTAATACTCAGATTTTGAAGCAAAAAGTGGCTTAAATCCGAAAGCTTTATATACCTTCTGCGTTGCTTTGCTTTGTCCGGCCTTTGTTGGCGGCGTCCCGGTATTGCCAACCAAACGGGTAGGCACATCATTGTACATCTGCATGTCGCTGGCATAAATACGATCGGCAATTTCCCTGAAAACGGGACCTGATACCAATGCGCCGTAATAAGCACCTTTTGGATCATTAATTACCACGATCATTGAATATTTTGGCTTATTTGCAGGAAAATAACCTACAAAAGAGGCTTGATACTGTTTATTCGCCCTATATCCTTTATTGGCATCAGCCACCTGTGCAGTACCGGTTTTACCAGCAATCGGGTATAACGGATTGTAAACAATCTGCTTTCCGCTACCCTCAGTTACCACCCCTTCAAGCATTTTTTTGATCTTGCTCAGTGTAACATCAGAACAAATTTTTTCATTGATCACCCTGGCTTTAAACTGCTCAATCGGGTTTCCCAACCTTCTGATCTCTTTTACAAAAATCGGCTGAAGCATCTTACCATTATTGGCCACCGCATTATAAAGCGATAACATTTTCAATGGTGTCAACTGCATTTCATATCCATATGCCATTTGCGGCAAGGTCATATTCTTGTTCCAACTTTTATTGGTAACCGGATTTTTTACTGCGGGCCTGGCTTCACCCGGAATCTGCAAACCCATTTTTTCATGCAAGTGCCAGTCATACAGATGATCGGTAAACTTTTTCGGATTTGCACCATATTTACTGTTAATCAGGTAGGCAATCGCCGCATTGGATGATTGTTCAAAAGCTTTTTTAACGGTTACCACACCGATGCTTCCGTGAGAATCTTTAATGGTATGCCCGGGGATTTTATAAGTACCCGTTCCAACCATGGTATTGGTATCAACCAGTTCATCCTCCAGCAAAGCCATGTAAGAAGCGAGTTTAAAAGTAGAACCCGGATCCTGGTTACCGGCGATGGCGTAATTAAATTTCTCTTTATAAACACCTTCTTCAACTTTGGAGAAATTAGCCACTGCACGGATTTCGCCCGTTGCCACTTCCATTACAATTACTGCACCATGATCTGCCTTTGATTTAATCAACTGTTTCTCTAAGGCACTTTGTGCCAGATCCTGCATATTCACATCAATGGTCGAGATAATGTCAGCCCCATCCTTTGGCGCAACCTCTGCTTCTTCATTCACCGGGATATAAACACCTCCGGCAATACGCTGCATCAATCTTTTTCCGGTTTCACCGTTAATATATTCTTTATAAGCACCTTCCAAACCTACACCATTGGCTACATTTTCGTTTTTATAACCGATGGTACGGGCAGCTAGTGCCTGAAAAGGAAGAATCCGTTTATTCTGTTGCACAGCAATTAAGCCACCACTAAATTTACCAATGTTATAAAGCGGAAAAGTCCTGATCGTTTTTAGATCGGCATAACCTACTTTACGGTGAATCAATAAATAACGTGCACTGTCCTGACGGCCCTTACGCAGGTAACGCGCATATTCTTTTGCAGTTTTATCCTGAAAAATCTGCGATAATTTATAACCCAGCGAATCTACTTTCTCATTGAATACTTTATCATCAGCAATACCGCCGGCAAACATATCCATACGCAGTTCATATTCCGGCACCGAAGTAGCCAGCAAACTGCCATCATTGGAGTAAATGTTGCCACGGGTAGCTTCTACATTTACATAACGGGTAGAAAGACTATCTGCCATAGCTTTCCATTTTTTTCCCTGTACAAACTGCACCTGACCCAGGCGTAAAAACACCGCGAAAGCAAAAAGCACAATTAAGCCAAATGCCAGATATACACGAAGCAAGATGTTTGCTCTAATATTCATCGCTTTTAACAATTATTTTTTTTGGTGGTTCAATCAGTTCTTTTATACCAAGGGTATCTACCTTTTTAGCAACCTCTGTTAATTTACTTTTGAACATCAGGTCGGCCTTAAGGGATTTATACTCCCATCTTAATTCTTTTACTTCTTTATTTAATTTATCAATACGGCGAACATTGTTTACCGCAAAATGGCTATTGGCGATATAAATCATCCCCAAAAAAGCCAGAAAACACAAATAAGGCAAAGCATCTGTTGCCGCCTCTTTACTTACCAATCCATCATTAAAAAGCTTGCTGATGAAGGAATTGCTATCCATCTTCTCTTCAGCAGTTTTCGGCTTTTTGGGCACGGCTTTTAACTCCGGTTCAGGCCCAGCTTCCTCTTCCTCTATCTCCTCTCTAAACCTGTTCATATTTTTTCTGCAATTCTAAGTTTCGCACTGCGGGCACGATTATTTTGCGCAATCTCCTCATCAGTGGCCACAATCGCTTTACGTGTAATTACATTAAATGGCTTTTGCTGATTTCCAAAGAAATCCTTTTCTACTTCTCCCTGAAATTTCCCTTTTGCCATAAAGTTTTTTACCGGCCTGTCTTCTAACGAATGATAAGACATCACCACCAAATGACCGCCCGGGGTTAACACATCGGCCGCCTGTTGTAAAAAATCTTCCAGCACCTGAATTTCTGCATTCACCTCTATCCTAAGCGCCTGAAAAACCTGCGCCAGGTATTTATTTTCTTTTCCCTTAGGGATATAAGCCGTTATAGCCGATTTCAGACTATTGATATCAGTAAACGGCTGTTCTAAACGGGCAGTAACAATAGCACGCGCTAAAGATTTTGCATTTTTTACCTCACCATAAATTCCAAATATTTTATGAAGCTTGTCTTCAGGATAGGTGTTTAAAATTTCAGCCGCCGTTAAATCACGGTGCTGATCCATCCGCATATCCAAATCAGCATTGTGACGGATGGAAAAACCACGTTCAGGCACATCAAACTGATGAGAAGAAACCCCTAGATCAGCCAGTATACCATCAACCTGCCTAAAACCTTTTAAACGGAGGTTATTTTTCAGAAAACCGAAATTCTGGTCGATAAAAATAAAACGATCGTCTGCCGGAATATTAGCCTGCGCATCCGGATCCTGATCAAAAGCAATCAGCCTACCCTTCGGACCAAGATGTTTCAAAATCTCTTTCGAATGACCACCACCACCAAAGGTCACATCAACATAAACCCCGTCAGGCCTGATATTCAGGCCATCAATACAAGGCTTTAACATCACAGGTACATGGTAATTATTCTCCATCAGCTCCTCCTTTCTTATCACCCATTACCTTTTGAGCAAGACTGGCGAAATTAGCCGGCACATCATCAAAAATATCTTCGTAAGATTTTTTATCCCAAACTTCAATACGATCTAACTGACAAGCCAGCACCAGATCACTACCGATACCCGCATAATCAACCAGCGATTTTGGCAAAAGCACCCGACCGGCAGCATCAAGCGAAAGCTCGGTTGCTCCACGCGTAAAGGCCCTTACAAAGGCCCGGTTTTCCTGATCGTAAATATTTAACTTAGAAAGATCAGCTACAACAGCATCCCAAACTTTCCTTGGATAGATAACCAGGTTTTTTTCGAAACCACGGTTGATGATCAACCCTTCCTTCTCAGATTCAGGCAATTGTTTCTTAAGCGCGGCAGGAACCATAAGGCGTCCCTTTGCGTCAAGTTTACAATCAAATTCTCCTAAAAGTTGGGTCATAGTGGTATCTACACTTTTTATCTAGTGTAAAAGTAAATAGTTCTACCACTTTTTACCACTTTTTACCACAAAAAAGTTTTCCACATCTTTTTTGTTACATTAATGGCTAGCAAATATAGCTACAACAAACCCACCCGTACAATTAAAAACACATTAATAACTGATAATAAGCAGGTTAAAAACAAATCAAATAAAAGTGTCACGTTCGCCCACTTTTTACACCTAAAAACAAATAACACTAAAAATGAGCATCTTAATAACTTATTGATAGCAAAAATCAACCAGATTTCAACACTGAATTTACATGTTGCACCATACATTAAATACGAATTGCATTTTTAGCCGTTTAAACAAAAAGGCCTTGCAAAGATCATCTGCAAGGCCTTTTATAAGGTTGTTATCTCTTATTCGTTAATGGCTTTGACACCTGGCAATTCCTTACCTTCCATATACTCAAGTAAGGCACCACCACCGGTAGAAACATAACTCACTTCATCTTCCATTCCGAATTTGGCAATCGCCGCAGCTGAATCGCCACCGCCGATTAATGAAAATGCACCATTATCTTTAGTTGCAGCTACTACCGCATCGGCAACAGCTTTGGTGCCTACCTGGAAGCTTTCCATCTCGAAAACACCCATCGGGCCATTCCACAATAATGTTTTGGAGTTTTTAATTACATCCTGGAACAGTTCAGCCGTTTTAGGACCGATATCTAAGCCCATCCAGTCAGCCGGAATATGACCTGCCGCAACATCTTGTTTAGCAGCATCGTTGGCAAATTTATCTGCAATTACGGTATCAACCGGCAAAATCAGGTTTACCCCTTTTGCTTTCGCTTTTTCGATCAGTTCTAAAGAAAGTTCCTGCTTGTCAGCCTCTAACAATGAGGTACCGATTTCGCCACCTTGTGCCTTGGCAAAAGTATAAGCCATACCACCACCAATAATCAGGTTATCAACTTTCTCCAGTAATTTCTCAATCAAAAGAATTTTATCAGAGACTTTAGCACCACCCATAATGGCTGTGAAAGGCCTTTCTGCATGATTTAAAATTTTCTCTGCATTTTCTACTTCAGAAGCCATTAAATAACCAAAGTACTTTGCATTTGGGAAGAACCGGGCAATAATTGAAGTTGAAGCGTGTGCACGGTGTGCAGTACCAAAGGCATCGTTAACATAAACATCACCCAATTTTGATAATTTCTCTGCAAAGGCTACATCACCTTTTTCTTCTTCTTTGTAAAAACGAAGGTTTTCCAATAATAAAACTTCGCCCGATTTTAGATCAGCTGCCTGTTTTACCGCACTTTCGCCAATACAATCGTCTGCAAACTTAACGTCAACACCAATAAGCGCAGATAAATCAGATAAAATGTGTTTTAAAGAATATTTATCGGTAGGGCCGTCTTTCGGGCGACCTAAGTGAGACATCAAAATAACCGCACCGCCATCTTTTAAAATCTTGCTGATGGTAGGTAATGCAGCCCTGATCCTTTTATCATCGGTAATTTTAAATTCATCATCCAAAGGCACGTTAAAATCTACCCTGATTAATGCTTTTTTATCTTTAAAGTCAAACTGGTCAATGGTGTTCATGATTAATTATTTTTGATTTAAGTTTAATTTCATTTCGTAATGGAAACCGATGCCCGGGATATCGAACTCAGGCGAATCAGTAGTGAAGCCGATTTTTTTATAAAAAGCTGCTGCGGTTGAGCGGGCATTGCACCATAAATAATCGGTTTTGTATTCTTTTAAATATTCGATAGCAAAAGTAACCAGTGCTGCACCGTATCCCTTACCACCTTCATCCGGATGCGTGGCCATCCCACGTAACTGATAACCTTCACCTTCTCCGGGAAAAAAATCATTGCGCATAAATGTGGCAATAGATTTTACTTCTCCATCTTTAAAAAAACCCAGGTGAAAGGTGTCGTAGGCCAGGTCCCCTTCAAAAACACAGGCTGCTAATGGTTTGCCGTTGCGTAAAACCAGGCTCCTTAAAGGCAGAACTTCTTCAGGAAGAATGAATTTGACCATATTTATTTTATGATTAGTCTGTACCCAAAGAAATCGCCATTGAATACACCGCAAACGTCTGCAAAGTTAATAAAGCAATTGAAACACGCTAATAATAATGCCAGAAAGTGCTAAAATTTTGATATAAAACCCATCTAATCAACTACCTTAGCTGAAGCGAACATAAAATGCACATCGTGCAAAACAGACATCCGATTTACTTGTTTGATTAATAAGGTCAGGGCTGAATGAGCAATTTTCGCCTTTGGATAGCTTAAAAACCAGCTTTTGATTAAAGCAAAAATCTATCTAAGGGCGTTTACAAAAACAGTTTTTCTTATATACCAGTTCAGGCCAAAGCAAATTGAATTATCATTTGATGTAAACAATGAAAGAAGAAAACATAAAAACAGCAGCCAGGGTATTAATGGGCGCGGGTTTAATAACCGCCGGGATTGGGCATTTAACTTTTGCCCGTAAACCTTTCCAGGCACAGGTGCCAGATTGGGTACCTTTAAAGAAAGACGATACCGTTGTGTACTCGGGTTTTGTTGAAATTGCCCTGGGCACTGCTTTGGTATTAGCGCCCAAAAAACATCAGGCATTAATTGGCAAAATTGCCGCCGGCTTGTTCGTTAGCGTTTTCCCAGGAAATATAGCTCAATATACCCACAAACGAAGCGCATTCGGGCTTAACACGGATAGCAAACGCTTTTTACGCTTATTTTTTCAGCCAGTGCTGGTTTATTGGGCATTAAAATCAACACAAAAACCCTAAATTATTTTGTATTAAGCATATTGATTTTTTTCACAACATCGATTAAACGACTGCTATAACCGTACTCATTATCGTACCAGCCCACCACTTTAACCAGGTCGCCAACAATCGAAGTCAATAACGAATCGAATATGCAGGAATGTGGATTATCAATAATATCAATGGAAACAATCGGATCTTCAGTGTACTGAATAAGGCCTTTCAATTCATTTTCGGCAGCATATTTAAAAGCTGAATTAATTTCTTCAATGGTGGTTTTCTTCTTTAACAAACAGGTAAAATCGGTTAACGATCCATTTAATACCGGCACCCTGATTCCCGCGCCACCTAAACGGCCATCCAATTCGGGGAAAATATGGGTGATGGCTTTTGCTGCCCCCGTGGTAGTGGGGATAATAGAAGATGAAGCTGCTCTTGCCCTGCGCAAGTCTTTGTGGTTGGCATCATGCAGATTCTGGTCTCCAGTCATAGAATGGATGGTTGTAATATAACCTTCCTCCACGCCCCAGTTATCGTTCAGAATTTTAATCATTGGGGCAATATTATTGGTTGTACAGCTTGCGTTTGATAATATCGTGCTGGTCAGATCAAGATGATCGTCGTTTACGCCTAACACCACCATCGGAATATCTTCTGCAGCCGGCGCAGAAATCAAGACCTGTTTTGCTCCTGAGGATATATGTTTTTCAGCTGATGTCCGCGTCAGGTTCCTGCCCGTACAATCAATAACCAAATCAACACGCAGTGCCGACCATGGCAGTTCATCAGCTGCTTCAATGGCAAAAACGGGAATGGAAAGGTCATTAATCACCAATGTATCGGTTTTAGCCGAAACGTTACCCTTAAAAACACCGTGAACACTATCATACTTAAACAAATGCGCCATTGTTCTGGCATCTGCAAGATCGTTAATGGCTACTACATCAAAGCCTTCGGCCAATGCCAGGCGTAAAAATGTTCTTCCTATTCTACCAAAACCATTTATTGCCAGCCTCATGATTATAAAATTAGAGCGCAAAATTAGTATTAATTTGCCATTATGAAAGTAGCGATGCCAGAAGATGTAGATGCGATGATAAAAATGCAACAAGATGCTGCAACGGCAATTTAACCATCAGATCAAAAGATATTATTTCAACCAAAAAACCTATAATTGCTTTATAAAGCAAAACAACATGAACGTTATCCTCGCTTCTACCTCTACCATATATGGCGGCAGTTACCTGGAATACCTGAAAGATGAGCTGATTAGCCTCTTTGCCGGATTAGATGAAATTATATTTATTCCTTTTGCAAGGCCGGGAGGCATTTCGCATGAAGAATATACAAACACCGCGCGCAGTTTTTTCTCCCGGTTAAATATCAGCGTTAAGGGGCTGCATGAATTTGATGATCCTGTTAGTGCAATCCACACAGCGAAAGGTTTTTTTACAGGTGGGGGAAATACCTTTCTGCTCGTAAAAACATTGCATGACCTGGGACTAATGGCACATTTAAGCGAAAACATCAAATCGGGAAAACCTTATTTAGGTTGTAGTGCCGGCAGTAACATTGGCGGCCTTAATATGAAAACAACCAACGATATGCCTATTGTATATCCTTCTTCTTTTGAATGTATGGGCCTGGTACCTTTTAATATCAATCCACATTACCTTGACCCGATTCCGGAATTAAAGCATAACGGAGAAACCAGGGAAACGAGGATTATGGAATTTTTAACGCAAAACAACATCCGGGTAATAGGCCTACGCGAGGGCAATTGGATCAGGATATCGGGAGATAAAATCACTACTGAAGGCAGTGAAAACACCAGGATTTTTGAAGCAGGAAAAGCGCCGTATGAATACCAGCCCGGTAGTTCGTTATTGTAATTTATCAGATAGCGATACAGCTATTGAAAATTAAAATTCAAATAGCTACAAGTTTATGATCTACCAAACATCATAAACTTGTAGCCAGTATTATCTACGAAGGATAATCTGTAGGCGGTACTTCGTTATACCACCACAGTACTTGTTTTTTTTCGTGAGCGAAGATAGATCACCAATCCGCCAAAAGCAACAATTAATATAATGGGTATAATCAAGGTGGCTCGTAAAATTTCGGGACCTGCAAGATTTTTGGCATTGGCCAGCGCCAGTGCATATTCAGAATTTTCCGGTGCTTTTAGGTAAGCATCAAATGAAGCACCTGCAGGCAGATGTTTAACAATCAGGCTATCGTAAAAACTCCCCATGAACATGGTGTAAATAGAAACGGCAAACATCCCGGCCCCTCCCATCAAGTTTAAACCGAGTGCGCCTGATTTAGGAACATTTTCAGCAACAAAACCGATCATGGTTGGCCAGAAATAACAAACACCTATTCCAAAAACGATTGCCGCGAAGAAAACTGAATTTCCGGTAAAGGTACTTAACATGTAAAGCCCTGCTGCCGCAAATATGGCAGATAGAAGCAGTACGCCCTGAGGGGCAAGACGGTGCACCACAGGCTCCGCAAAACCCCGCCCAATTACCATGATTCCGGTTGTCAGCGTCAGCAACAAAATGGCATTGTCGGTTACGTTCTTCAACAGTAAACCTATCCATTGACCAGTAAATAACTCTGTAATGGCGGTACCAAACATGCAGATGAACATGAAGATAAACAGTGGAGAAAGTACTGCTTTATACATATCTGAACTTGAATAACCAGACGATACCCTTTCGGTAACCGGAAAATCCAGCTTCGAAAAGAGGTACCCATAAATTAAGGTAGGGATAATCATCATGGCTACCTGCACTTTCCACCCTAATCCAAGCTGAACAAATAGCGTAACCAACAATGTGCCGATTACAATCCCACCAGGAAACCATAAGTGAAAGTGATTTAATTTAGTAGTTTTATTTTCCGGATATAAAGCGGCAACCAATGGGTTACAAGCAGCCTCAACAGTACCATTGGCAATGCCGATAAGCAAGGTAGATAAAAAGAGGCTCCAATAGCCCTGGGCGAAAATGGTCAGGATAATACCGGCCAGGTGAAAAATAAAGGCCATAACCAGTAAACGTTTCATGCCGATTATATCCACTACAAATCCTCCAACTACAATAGCCAGTGGAAACCCCCAGAAGGCAGCAGCCGTAATCGTACCCAATTCGGCGGTACTTAATTGAAAATCTATCCCCAGCTGGTTCATGATCCCGGCGCGGATACCAAAGGACAGCGAGGTGACGAGTAATGCCAGGCAACTTGCCCAGAATAATTTTGTGGTTTTAATGTTAAGCATAAGCTCAGATTTAGTTTATAATTGGTTTTTAATTTCAGAAGAAAGAAAGATTTTAGGAATGATGAAAGTCTTCTCTGCTTAGAGGAAGATATATTGTAAATTTAATAGGAATCCGGTCAGTTAAATATGCTAAATCTCCAACTAAAACCCTGAGGCAGGAAATATGCCGGGTTTTAAACCAGCCTGCTAATTTAATGAGTTGGCGCTCCTCTATTTTCATTGGAATATTTGGTTTTATAACATGCAAAAAGCAGTGTTATAGACAGATGATGATAGTTAAACGCCATAATAATAAACAATTGAATCGATTAATGCAACGGCTGATGGTAAACTTTATTCGTTTGCAGGTAATCTATGGTTAATGAGTATAAAGTATTACAGATTGATAAATTTGATTTTCTCCCTGTTAATCTATAAATTGAGGCAGAATCTTATCCAGACGACAATAACCTATGAAAAGCTATCTTTTTATTACCCTTTTAGCCATTTCTTTTGCTGTTCAGGCACAATCTAATACAGCAAATTATAAATATATCATTGTTCCAGAGAAATTCAGTTTTTTAAAGCAAGTTAATCAATACGGATTAAACACCCTCACCAAAGCACTTTTTGAGGAAAAAGGTTTTACAGTATATTTTGATAATACCGAGATACCACAGGAAATTGCGGCCGACAGGTGCAAAGCCCTTACTGTTGACCTGCAGGAAAAAAACAGCATGTTTGTAACCAACATTACCCTCCTACTTAAAGATTGTAAAGGTGCCGTAGTGATAAAAAGCAAGGAAGGCAAAAGCAGAGAGAAAGAATATAACACTTCTTATAATTTAGCGTTGCGAGATGCTTTTACAACCTTTAACGATTTTAGTTACTCAGCCGATCAACCAACAATGGTAACCAGCAACTTGCCAGCAACAGCAAACACAAACATAGAGACAAAAACTGCACCTTTACATATTGATCAGCCTACGGCCACCAAACCAGAACAAAAAGAAGCGTTATTATATGCTCAAGCCATTAGCAACGGCTACCAACTTATCGATGCGACACCCAAGATTGTAATGACCTTACTAAAAACCTCTGTGGAGGATTGTTATATTTCAAATAACGGCAATGCAAACGGCATCGTTATCAAAAAGAATGGCAATTGGTTTTTTGAATACTACAAAAACAATGTTCTTGTTTCGGAAAAATTATCGATTAAATTTTAATAGTTACATCACAGGGTAGCCTGTAAAAATTTATTGCATTCAACAGGAAGATTTTCATAATCAGATGAATTTATCACCTGCATCATGAATATAGATTGCTATTTTGAACTATCATTTTTTGTATATCCATATCAGTTACGCAACTTATTTCCTGTAGCACATGGCACGGCCTTGCCACGGCTCGCCGCCGGTTAGTTACTATTTTTGACGTCGAAAAGAATCAAAAGACTCCTTTATTATAAAAGGTGCTGACAACGATTAACTAACGGACATTTAAAACGCTATTCCTATCTGTAAAGTAAATCCAACAGCAATAGGATCAGGCATGCCGAATTGTTATGGTTGGAAGATCATTGAAAATAGTTCCGTTAAAATTCGAGTTCAAGGTTAACGTGTTAGCATCAAGCTGGAAATGTACGTCAATACAGCATTGTCAACTGAACAATTGAATAATCAAAATACAAACACTTTTTTGCCCGATTTTTAAACCCGTTCGTCGAGAATTAAGGTACGTTGGTATAATTGAGGATTTTCTGCTGCAACGTTTTGTACGCCACGACGTCTTATCTACAAAACAACAACAAATATTAATAAAAATATAAACAACAGCATTATGAAAACCTCTATCAAAACCCTAACAAAATCAGTATTAACAGCTATCGCTTTAACTTCTGCAATTTTCTCAACAAGTGTAATGGCACACGAGAAACAGCCAATCAAAATTTCAACGCCTAAAGATATCCAACAAGTTATTGTAAGCAGAAATGTAGAAATTACGCTGGTTCAAGGTGAAAAAGAAAGCGTAAGCTATAATGAAGATAATACCGGTAAAGTAAAAGTAATCCAGGATGGACATGCCTTAAAAATCAGTTCAGCCGATGGAAATGTGGCTAAAATTACCGTTTCCGTAAAAAACATTTTCAGAGTACAGGCATCTGATAACGCGGTGGTAAAAACTTCAGGTAAATTAAATTCAAAATATCTTCAATTATTCTTAAACGGAGATGCTGTTGCAGCGATCGACTCTAATACCGAAGGTCTATATACAGTAATTGAGGATCGTGCAGATCTAAAATTAAGTGGTGCTACTCAGGAGCATATCCTGGTAATGGGCAGCACACCAAAACTTAATTTAGACAGATTTGCTGCATTGAAAACACAAATGAGCTCACCAGTAGGTGCAACTCAAACTGCATCATTAGCCAAATAAATCATAAAATTTAAATAAAACGGGAGCGGTGAATTTATTCATCGCTCTTTTTGTTTATACAGCGCCGGACAAGCCTTACCATTTAGCTGACGAAAAGATATACCCGCTAAAATAAAAGGATTCCTTTCTGTATTTTTTTTGATAAACTAGCCCATAACATTAGATTTGATAAATCGTTTTACTAATTTGGCATCTTAAAAAGATATACATGATTAATGATACGGATGGTTCCACATCAATGCTGATATCGCTTTTTGAAAAGTTTCTTTTTGTTCCCTCTAATTAAAAGTCCTGACATGAAAAAATATACACATCCGGTATTAAGTGCAATATTCACCCTGATAGCCTGCATCAGTTTCGTGCATGCACAGACTAAAAAGCAACCGGTAGACTATGTTAACCCATATATTGGCAACATCAGCCATTTACTTGTGCCCACATACCCTACCGTTCATTTACCCAACAGTTTGTTAAGGGTTTATCCGGAGCGTGATAATTTTACCAGTAATACGATACAGGGTCTGCCAGTTGTGGTTACCAGTCACCGGGGCAGCTCGGCTTTTAATTTAAGTCCTTTTCAGGGCGACCTCAAAAACGCGGGTCATGTTATTTCTTATGGCTACGACAATGAGGTGATTAAGCCCTATTACTATCAGGTAGATCTTGATGATCATGGGATTAATGTACAATTTGCTCCATCTCATCAATCAGGAATATATGCACTTCACTTCTCGCAAACAAATGTTCCGCCTTACCTGATTTTAAACACCAAAAACGGCGAATTAAAAGCAAGCCAAAATGCGGTAAGTGGGTTTCAGAAACTGGACAACAATACCAGGGTTTACCTCTATTTTGAAACTGATTTAAAACCTGTTGAATCGGGTACGCACAGTGGAGATAACCTAAATTCAAGCCAACAGTCAACTTCCGGCCGGGATGCTTATCTGATTTTAAAATTTCCTGCTCAAACCCGGCAGATTAAGGCACGTTATGGTATATCATTTATCAGCGTAGAACAGGCAAAGCAAAATCTACGTCGCGAAATCAAGGATTATAACCTGGACCAGGTGGCGCAGACGGGCAGAAATATCTGGAATGCCACGCTTGGAAAAATCCAGGTAACCGGTACAGATGAAACCGCCAAAACGATCTTTTACACCTCCCTTTACCGCACCTACGAAAGGATGATCAGCTTATCTGAAGATGGAAAATATTTTAGCGCCTTCGATGGAAAAGTGCATAACGATAATGGTGTGCCATTTTTTACTGACGACTGGATTTGGGATACCTACCGTGCAACACATCCGCTTCGCGTAATTATTGAGCCGAAAATGGAAGGCAACATGATTAATTCTTATCTGCGAATGGCCCAACAGATGAACGACCACTGGATGCCAACTTTTCCGGAAGTAACAGGCGATAGCCGTAGGATGAACAGCAACCATGGCGTGGCTACTATAATTGATGCTTATCACAAGGGTTTGAGAAGTTTTAATCTTGAAGAAGCCTACCAGTATTGTAAAGCAGCAATTACTGAAAAGACCCTTGCCCCATGGTCATCAAAAAAAGCAGGTGTTTTAGACCAGTTTTTTAAAGATAAGGGCTATTTTCCCGCTTTACCTGAGGGCGAGAAAGAAACCGCAGCAGAAGTTCATGGATTTGAAAAACGCCAACCTATTGCAGTAACTCTGGGTACCGTTTATGATGAATGGTGCCTGGGCAATATCGCACAGCAGTTAGGTAAAACCGAAGAGGCAAAACATTTTTTAGATAAAAGTACCAGCTACCACACCGTTTTTAATCCTGAAACCAGGTTTTTTCACCCTAAAGATGCAGAAGGTAGATTTATTAAACCGCTGGATTACCGTTTTTCCGGCGGACTTGGTGCCAGAGAAACTTATGATGAAAATAATGGCTGGCTCTACCGTTGGGATGTACTGCACAACATCGGCGATCTGGTGAATATGATGGGTGGTAAACAAACTTTTGTTGATGAACTGGAAAAAATGTATAATACCCCGCTTGGAAAAAGCAGGTTTGATTTTTATTCGCAGTTACCCGACCATACCGGCAATGTTGGTCAATTTTCTATGGGTAATGAACCCGCTATGCATATTCCCTATCTGTATAATTATGCCGGACAGCCATGGAGAACACAAAAACGGGTGAGAAGTTTATTAACCCAGTGGTTTCGCAATGATTTAATGGGGATTCCTGGTGATGAGGATGGTGGTGGCCTTACATCTTTTGTCGTATTTTCGCAGATGGGTTTTTACCCGATAACCCCAGGCTTGCCTATGTACGTGATTGGCAGCCCAACTTTTGCCAATGTTAAACTGAACCTTGGAAACAACAAAAAATTTGAGCTGAACTGTATCAACTATTCCCCTGAAAATAAATACATTCAATCTGCTAAACTGAATGGTATGGTATGGAATAAATCGTGGTTTACCCACGATGATTTAATGAAAGGTGGCAAATTAGAGCTGGTAATGGGCAAACACCCAAATAAGCTTTGGGCAGCGGATGAAAGTTCACTCCCACCTTCATTTAAAATGCCTGCGAAATAAAAAGACCGGCGGCTTCAGGCAGATAATATCATTTTAAGTACATCTCTAAGCTAACCCAATGTCCGCTGCCATTAGGTTAGCTTATTTAGGTTATACCCCTAAAAAACGGTGAACCAGCGCTTCCCACTCCTGATCCAGTGATAGTAAAGGCAATTTCTCTCCAGCTTTAGTATACCAGTAATTCGCATTCCAGATATCGCCTTCTTTACGATGGAGGTATGCGTGGATACGCGCAGAGGCCAAATCGCCTAACTGATCAACCTGATCATGGGCCTTATGCCAATCTCCCTTTGCATCGTACCAAAGTGCCCGTAGCTGAACTGACAGGTGGGCATCCGGTCTGTCTTTTTCTAATAACTTTTTAAATTCAGTTATATTCATTAGCTTCTTATTCTATTTTAAGATTGTACAAAATAAACGTAAAACTTTACAATAGCTGACTGTTTTTTCCAATTAATATTTAACGGATTTCCACATCTGGCTATACTAACATAAAAAACTAGACAACAAACACTTATAAAAATTTCGACTTTGAGATACCTGGTTCGTTTCCCTTTATTCACAAACTACCTGATAAGTTTTAAAAAACCATCCGCTGGTTAAACCTGTTGTAAAAATGGGCACTTTATGAATAGCCCCCTTAAACAAAAGCAATTATGGATTCAGGAACTATTGTATACAGTAATTTAGAGGAACTTTCAAAAAGTAATTATCAATTAAGCGATGGCGAGGCCGACATTAAAGGATGGCCGGTAAGAAATGAAGCCGGTGATTCGGTTGGGAAGGTCCGCGATCTCCTGTTTGATCCCGCACAAAATGCAATTCGTTATATCATTGTGGAACTTGTTGACATGGGTGAAGATTTGGAGGAAAAGGCGATATTGATCCCTATTGGCCTTGCAAATTTAGGTGAAGATAAAAAAGAGGTTATTTTACCTGATATCCACCATGATCAGTTTAGGGCAATGCCAAGATATATCATAGGTGAGGTTACCCCTCAAATGGAGAATGAGATCCGCCGTGTGATAGGCAGTCCCGCGGCACTGCGACTGGAAGATGAAATTGTGGAGATAGACCGGGCAAACTTTTATCGTCACCACCATTTTGACCGTAATAGTTTTCCCGATCAAAATACCCGTAATCAGGATGCTGACCCATTAATTTAATGAACAATAGATTGGAATTACGGTAAAAGCATTTCCAATAGACTTAATAGCAGAACAAACGGAGCTTTCGATCAGGAAGCTCCGTTTTTTTTAGCTGGAGCTGGCCCGGTTAATCAGATACAAAACCCGAAATCTCCTGTATAGACTAAAAGTGATTATAAGCTTTTTAAGTTTAATAGTCTGGGCATTTGTAATAAATATGTTGGTTCATCTCCGTTGTCTCGTTCATGAGGTAATTCAATTCGGGCAAACAGCTAAATCCGGAATGTGTTTTTTATCTTTAAGGCATGAATCAATTTTTCCTTTCCGAAATTAACATTTATCCTATAAAATCGCTGGGAGGCCTAAGTTTACAGGAAGCCAAGCTTGAAGAAAAAGGCTTACAATACGACAGAAGATGGATGCTTGTTGATGAGAAAGGGATGTTTATTACCCAAAGGAAACATGCAGAACTGGCCCTTTTACAAGTGAACATCTGTAATGGTAAATTAATCGTTTCCCATAAGACATTGCCTGGGTTAAGTACATCCTTTTCCATGGATGAAGATACCGGAGAGCAGATTTCAGTTGAGATTTGGAACGATATGGTTACTGCGATTGAAGTAAATAAAATAGTAAGTGATTGGTTTTCTGATTTCCTAAAGTTTAAGGTTAGATTGGTAAAGATGCCATTAACTGAAAAGCGACTGGTTGATCGGGATTATGCCCAAAATAATGAAGTGGTGAGTTTTGCTGATGGTTACCCTTGCCTCCTCATCGGTCAATCTTCGCTTGATGAACTGAATGGAAAACTACCAGAGCCCGTTCTGATGGACCGTTTCCGGCCAAATTTTGTTTTCACCGGAGGTGAGGCCTATGTTGAGGATAGTTTTAAGGACTTTTATATTGGTGAGGTTTTATTTTCGGCTGTAAAACCATGCTCAAGGTGCGTACTCATTACAATAGACCAGCAAACGGGTTTTAAGGGCCAGGAACCTTTAAAAACACTGGCCAGCTACCGCAAGATAGGGAACAAAATCATGTTCGGACAAAATTTACTGCATCAGCAAAGGGGGACCATCTGTGTGGGTGATGAAATTAAGGTGGTGCGCTGGAATAAGTAAAACGGAAGATGTAAAATGGAAGATGGGTAATGTAAAATCGATGTTGGAGTTGATGCCATGACGAAAATTCCTGACTAACTTAACCGTAAAAAACTTAAGGCTTTTACCATTCCATATTTTTCGATCGACTTAATCATATCAATCTGCAAAGCTTCGGATACAAACCAAACGACCTTATCATCTAAAGCAAACTTTTCAGTAAATTTTACGTTTAGAAACTACTTTCCAAAGTATTGGAGATTAAATGATTCACATGGAATGAAAGAAGCAAGAATTTTAGCTGCCAGTGGAAAAGATTATGCAAAACTGATTGCGGTTTGGGAAAGCTCGGTAAGGGCCACACACCATTTTCTTTCTGAAAAAGACATTATCACCTACCGTTCGTTGATTTTAAATGAATATTTTGATCAGGTACAGTTATATGCTATCGAGGTTGAGGAAAAGTTGATGGGTTTTATAGGCATTAATGGTGAATCGATCCAAATGCTTTTTATCCATCCTGATGCAAGAGGAAAAGGATTTGGCAAAAGACTGATTGATTTTGCTAGAAAAGCACATCATGTTTATATGGTAGATGTAAATGAGCAGAATGAACAAGCAGTAGGTTTTTATAAAAAACTTGGTTTCACAACCTTTGAGCGGAGTGAGGTGGACGGAGCTGGAAAACCTTTCCCGATACTTTCTATGGCTTTAAAGGCGTAAAAAGCAACATATCCATAATCAGGGGAAACCTCGTAATTAGCCGATGAGTCAGCATAACTCAAAAAATCGTCATTGCGAGAAGGCTTTTTTAGCTGACGAAGTAATCTTACGGCTAGAATCACTAGTATGAGAGATTGCTTTGTCGTTCCTCCGCGCAATGACGACCGAACTAGTGGACGCTGCCAATGTAACGAAGGGCAGGTCAGTAGAGATGATGATTTTATAAATTTATTTCTGCACCGTTACGTTAATTTGGTATAGTTTATCGTGCAAAGCTTTCATCTGTGCTTCTGAAAATTTAATATCTTTTCTATCATAGGTCATCAATCCGTTGGTTTCTACTTCAACATCGGTAGTTTGAGTGTACACGCCCGCAGAAAGCCCTATCGCTATTAATTCTTGCAAACGTTTCATAAACTGGGCGTATTTGTTAAACAAATCTGTTTTATTTTTAAAACTCTGATAACCCCAGTTATTCTTTTGTTGCCATACGTGGCCATCAACAGGCAGGCCTAGTCCACCAAACTCACCCAATACCAAGGCATAATCTTTTCCAAAGTAATCAGGACTCGGCATAGCCGGATGCGGATAATTGTGCAGATCGATGATATCGCCTACCGGATGAAAGTTACCGCCGCTGGCCGTATTGACCAACCTTGAAGGATCTTTTTCTTTGGTCCATTTGGCAATTTCTACGGTTTTAAACTGGCCCCATGCCTCATTAAAAGGTGTCCATACCACAATTGACGGCACATTGTAAAGGGCTTCAATAATGGCATTCCATTCTTTTCTGTAATAAGCTTCTGATTCGGCAGTTCTGTTTTGATCCGAACCATGATCTAAAACACCTGGACGGTTTTCCCAACCGTTACCCAAATCGCCGCTTGGCATATCCTGCCAAACCAACATACCCGCCTTGTCGCAATAGTAATACCAACGGGCCGGTTCTACCTTAATGTGCTTTCTGATCATATTAAAACCCATTTCTTTGGTTTTATCTATATCATATTTCAAGGCAGCATCGGTTGGCGCGGTATACAATCCATCAGGCCACCAACCCTGATCAAGCGGACCATACTGAAAAACAAATTCGTTGTTTAACAACATGCGCTGAATACCGTTCTGATCTTTGCCCATTGAACTTTTACGCACGGCGAAATAACTTTTCACCTCATCTACCTTTTTATTTTTGGCCATCAGTTCTACTTTTAAATCGTATAAAAACGGACTTTTTGGACTCCATAATTTTGGATTGGCTATTTTTAAAATGATCGCGCCCGTACCGTCGGCAACCTCCTCAGCTACTTTGGTTGCACCATCCCAGGCCGAAACCTTAATCTGATCTGCCCCTGAACCGTTTATAGCTGGAGTAACTGAAACCGTTTGCTGGTCAATATCGGGTGTGATTTTGAGGTGACCGATATGTGATTTATTAACTGCTTCGATCCACACCGTTTGCCAGATGCCGGTTACCGGCGTATACCAGATTCCCTCTGGTTTTTTCACCTGTTTTCCCCTTGGCTGAGGACCGTCGTCAGTTGGATCCCAAACTTCTACAGTTAAAGTCTGTTTACCGCTTTTATTCAAAAATGGTGTAATATTAAAGCTGAAAGGATCAAAACCGCCTTCATGTTTACCTACTTCTTTGCCATTGATGCTTACAGTGCTTCTCCAGTCAACCGCTCCAAAGTGAAGTAGAATTTCTTTTCCTTTCATATTCGCCGGAAGCGTGAATACCGTTTTATACCATAAGAGGCTATCTTTTCCAACCGTTTTGCCCACACCGGAAAGTGCAGATTCTACAGCAAACGGAACTAAAATTTTCCCCTGGTTAATGGCCGGGCGCTGCGATTTTTCGGAAATGGCATAATCCCACAGGCCATTTAGGTTTTTCCAGTTACCCATACGCTCCAGCTGAGGGCGTGGATATTCTGGCAATACATTTTTTGGGTTAACTTCCTGTGCCCATGGCGATGAGATTTTTCCTTTTACCATCGACCATGAATTGTCTTGCTGCTGCGCAGAAAGGGATAGCGACAGCCCCAGCAGCGATAAAATAAGCGATATTTTTTTATTCATTTGTTTAAATTTGAGTGTTTAAATCTAGTTTGGCAATACTTGTGAAAGATCCCCGGAGTTACCGTCATTTCGAGCGAAGTGCAACGCAGTCGAGAAATCTTTTTAGATAAATCTCTCCTGACTGCGCTTCAGTAGAGGACGACTATTCAATTGAAGTCGACAAATGATAACCTGTAGAAAAATAAATATCTTTATTTTAACTAAGGTCTTCGACTCCGCTCAGACTGACCCTCATTTATTTGTTATTCAGTTTTTTAATCAGGTTAACTTCATCCTGGCGATAAGGGGTACCATCAGGCTGAAAGATTTCATGAAACCATTCAATCGGTTCAGATCCGTCTGCAAGCGGTGTATCCCAGGCATATTTGGTATTGGTTTTACCCGCAGCAAAACCCCAGTTTATTGCACCAACATTTTCTTCTTTTAACATCGGCAAAATGTTAGCGAAACGGCTGTTGCGCGTCCGTGCCATATATTCAGTACAAATTAATGGCCTACCGCTAGCTTTTAACAGATCAATGGTTCTTTGGTGCCATTCCGGTGCCTCGTAGTTATGGTAAGTTACAATATCTGAATTGGCCAGCTGTATCTCGTTAAGCTTTTCAAAACCCCAGCTCCACAATCCGATGGAAATGGGCTGATCAGGATTGACAGCTCTTGCCCAGCTGATGGTTTTAGTTAGCAAAGGGATGGAGGCCTCCAGCTTTCCACTATTACCAGGTTCATTATATAAATCCCAGAGCAAAATCCTTTTATCATGGGCAAAATGGCTTAGCACATCTTTAACATATTTTTCAAGTTCAGGAAAATTGGCCTCTTCTTTAAAAGCCGGATCGCCGGGATCCTGTAACCAACCTGAATTATGGATGCCTGTTTTTGGTGCAGGCTGTTTGCCAATAGCCGAAGTTTTATTCCAGCAATCATCAAAAAAAACAAACATCGGTTTAATACCATGTTTTTGAGTGATGGTTAAAAACTGATCCATTCTCTTTTTAAAACCCGCCGGATCCTGGCTCCAGGCTTTGCTGAACAAGAAAACACGCAAGGTATTAAAGCCGATGCCTTCGGCCCAGCCCAGTTCTTTATCAATCAGTTCGGGCGAAAAGGTATCAGCCTGCCACATTTCTAACTGGTTAATGGCATTGGAAGGAATATAGTTTGCACCTGTTAACCACTGATGTTCTTTGTACCAGGCATTGGCCTTTTCTACAGGCCAGACTTTTGCAGCTTCTGTGCTTTTTTTTGTTTTTTGTGCAAAGCCAGTGCTGACGATCAGGCTTAATGCGGCGAATAGCGCATAGTTTTTTAAATTCATATCGGTATTATCTGATTAGTTTTTGTTTTAGTTTGATGGCGATGCTAAGCGCGCTCCTGCTTTTACCGGCGTACCAAAATTTGGTGTACCATCCTTATTCCAAAAGAACTTTTGGGCCCGGGGTGAACGGAAACCTCCGCAACCCTGGCCCGGCTTATCATTGGCGTGATATAGGATCCAATCTTCTTTGCCATCAGGCGATTTAAAAAATGAATTATGCCCTGGTGCATAAACGCCATCTTTTGGCGACTGCTGAAAAACAGGTTTAGTAAATTTTGTCCACGAAGCAGGATCAAGCAGGTTACTTTTTGCAGAAGCAGATAACATGCCCAGTGCATAAAAATCGGTCCAGCAACCACTGGCCGAATAAATGATAAAAACTTTGCCTCCATGCACCAAAAACTGTGGTCCTTCGTTAACATCAACATGTTCTCCTCCGCCTAAATCACCGTTTTTTTCCCAGTCGAATTTTGGGGTAGAAATTTTTACGCGTTGCCCGTCTACCGTCCAGGGGTTTTTAAGCCTGGCAATGAAAATCTCCTGTTTACCATTTTTATCTCCCTCCCATCCCGACCAAATCATATACAACTGGCCTTTAAAATCAATCACATCGCCGTCAATGGCCCACTTATCGGTGGGGTCGCTAATTTTTCCTTTAAATATCCATTCTCCTTTCATTGGATCGGCCGAAGCATTCTCTAACACATACATGCGGTGGTTTTCGTTTCTTCCATCATCCGCAGCAAAATAGGCATACCATTTTCCCCTTAAAAACATCACTTCAGGCGCCCAGATTTCTTTACTGTACATGGTTCCTGCTGGTGCTTTCCAAATGGTTTTACGCTCTGCGTCCTTTAAACCGGCTAAGGTTTTGGTTTTCCAAAGATCTATCCTGTTACCAGTGGTATGGGTGTAATAGTAATAACCATCTTTATAATAACTATAAGGATCAGCGCCAGATGGCAGCAATGGGTTGGTAAATGTTTGCGCATTTAATCCGCCAATCACTAAAAGGCATAATGCAAACCATAATTTTATTTTTAATTTATTCATTTTCAAAACTTAAAGCCTGTCTTTTTCAGGCTGCTGCATTTTCGTAATCTTTTAAAATTATTTTTTTTTCTGATATTTATACTAAATCAATTGATTTCTTCTATTAAAAAGCGAAAACTTTCGTAATCGATCTGCAGATGGTAACCACCATTTTTATCGCTTACAAAAACAGCTTTGATAATAGCTGTAGCCCTTGGCGATACTTTTTGATTGTTATGGTGCGTATGGAATACATACTGTAAGGCTCCATTTTTGTCGGTAAAGAAATCGCCATGCCCGGTACCATTTATTTTCAGTAATTTTTTACTGATTACCGGATTGCCTGCATATTTTACCCATGGTCCTTTGGGTGAGCCTGAAGTTGCATAACCCACCGCATAGTCAGGATTCCGGAAATCGTTTGCGGAGTAAAAGAGGTAGTAAAGGCCGTTCTTTTTAAGAACTGTTGGTCCTTCGGTTACCGGCCAATCTGTTTTAGCCGTATTTTCCCAGGGTTCTGTTCCTGCCAAACAGGGCTGTGTTGTTTCCGGGATGATATCCGAAAAGTCAGCCTTCAGTTCGGTTACGAAAATCCGGTTTCCACGATCAAGTTTAACATGATAGAGGTAATTTTTACCATCTGTATCGGTAAATACAAATGGGTCGATCTGCTTCCCTGTGCCTGAGATGGCTTTTAATGTTTCCTGTTTGAACGGACCTAACGGGCTCTTGCTCAAAGCAACCGCAATCTGCTCGTCAGCAGTATAAGCCATATAATAAGTATTTTTCCTTTTAAATACCTGCGGGGCCCAAAAACCTTTGTTGCCAAAGGCATCTCCCTTTTTTAAAGCAAAACCATCAATTCCTGGTTTTCTTTTCCAGGTTTTGAGATCTTTTGAAACATAAACCAAAAATCCCTGGTCACTGCTGGTACCATATAAGTAATAGTTGCCTTTATCTACGAAAATGGTTGGATCAGCAAGGTATAGGGTATCATTTAGCTTTTGTGCAACTATTTTTTCGCTAATGAAACATAGTGAAAAACAGAAAAAAAAGGCGTAAATATATTTCATTAGCAAAGGTTTAACTAAAGATAAGGTACTGATTTTCAAGATATCGCCATTCCTATAAGAGATCGTCATTTCGAGCGAAGTGCAACGCAGTCGAGAAATCTATTTATAGATCTCTCCATTCCGCTGCGCTACAGTCGAGATGACGATTTTCTAGTGGATACTGTCATTAATTAAAAACCTATTTTGCTCACAGGTGTAAAAATTAAATCATCAACACCAGCAATCTTAACGCCTATTCTGGCAAATACATAATTTTGAGTTGGCGTAATGCCTGGGATCGTTACACTCATGTTCAGGTTATTAAGATCGGCAATGGCTGCGCCACTAATCTGCTGGGCAGCAATGTTATTGCTACCATCTACAAACTGTGTTTTGTTAATGTAAAGCGACACATTTTCAATGTCCTTAGCATCGGCATTGGTAATGATTTTTTCGAGCTTGCAAAAAGCATTTACTTTGCCTGCCGCAGCGGTGAGGGTAGCCCCGCGGATCATGTAGTAAGGCATTACCTCAATATCCATGGTTTTATTGCCGTTAATGTTTACCGCAATGGTATCCTGTTTACCAGCAGCATTCTTTTTCCATAAAAAAGGCCCCTGATTAGGTGAAAAAACAAGTTTATAATCTCCGTTGAATAACCTGGCAGAATAGGTCCCATCCTGGCTCACATTCACGTTCAGGGCAGCGTAGTTACCAAAACCCGACTGCCAGAGTTCGAAATTCACCTGACCATACTGAACACTAATCGATTCACCTTTATACACAATCCGTCCGGTAAAATCGGCTTCAGGTGCATCATAATTATCTTTTTTACACGAAACAAAAAGTATGGCAATAAGTGCCCCCATCATGAAATAAAATCTAATTTTCATATCTATATCTGCTTATTGGTTAGGGTTTCTTATAATTTTCGGGTTTCCGTTAAGCACATCCTGCCCGATAGAAGAGTAATAATTACCGATACGGAACCGGTGTGCAGCGGTTACGCGGCTTGGTTTGATTACTTTAAAAATATATTTTAAATGGTTGGCATTTCCAGGATTATAATACTTGTAGGGCCACAAGCCAAATACCTGCGTACTGGTGCGTGTCGCGCTACCTATATTTGTAGCATTAATAAAATCGGCCGCCGACATGTTACTGCCATTCCAAACTTTATCAGCCAGTCTCCAGCGTTTCATGTCCCAAAGTTCATGTCCTTCAAAAGCTAGCTCTACTTTACGCTCGTGTACAATACGGTCGAAAGTGATTTGTGCAGGTATTAAAGCTGTAGTTAAACCAGCACGGTCTCTTACCTGTTTCATGTAGTTTGCAGCTGTAGTCGGATCACCTAGTTCAAAAGCGGCTTCGGCTGCATTTAACAACACCTCCGCATAACGGTAGCGGATCCACCAAACATCACTACGGGTACCAATCTGTCCTGACCCTGTTGCCGGATCCAGATACTTGCGGACATAAAAACCAGATTGTGCACTGAATTCCAATCCATCAACAGGGCCATCTCTTCCTACTACCTGTACAGATGCCGGATTATCTGGCAATACCTCACTTTTGCTCTGCCCGAAATTATCTCCGGTAATGATTGTTCCATTAGCCAATTGATAACCCGCCCAGATATCAACCGTTTTGCCTTTAAACTGTGTTCCCGGAAGAATCACTGTTCCAGCCAAACGTGCATCACGGCCTGCAAAAATATCGGTGATACTGGTATAGTATACCGGGTTACCATTTCCATCAACCGAAGCCATGGATGCATAGGTATTATCCAGTTTTTCGAATGACTGTACCAGATTTAAGGATGGGTTTAAACGCCCGCCCTGTGCTTCTTCGGCTGAAGAACGTGGTTGATTATCAATGGTAAAACCATGAACCTTATTGGTTTTCAACTTAAAATCTTTTGCAAAAATCACTTCAGGATTGCTGCCTTTATCCGTAAATAGCGCGGCAAAATTTTCAGACAAATTGGGATTCTTTTTGTACAATGAATATTTACCACCATCTATAATCTCTTTGGCCGCAGCTAAAGCTTTGGTAAAATAACCGTTGGCTAGGCTTGATGATATGCCCACCTCTCCGCCAGGTAAGGTTAACTGCGAGTTGCTGTATTTGGCAATTGAACCTGCATATAATGCTGCTCTAGACTCCATGGCTAATGCAGCGGCTTTTGTAGCCCTGCTCTGCACGGTCGCATCATCAGGCAATATATTTTTAACGGCTTCCAATTCGGCAATTACAAAATCATAAATTTCGGTTTCTTTTGCCCTTGGAAACTGAAGATAGCTTGGGTCGCCACTATAATCATAATCCAGAACAGTTGTAATTAACGGCACACCTCCCATTCTTTTTACCATTTCGAAATATACTCCTGCCCTGATAAAACGTGCTTCGGCCAGGAAACGGTCACGGTCTTCTGCTTTTAGTGCGGTAGATTCCTGTCCGCGTTTAATAAACATATTTAAGTCGCGGATATAACCATAAGTGCCCATATCCCAATATCTCCAGGCATCATAACCGTACTCTAAATTCTGATGGCGAAAATAATCGCCACTAGCCGAAGCAAAACCCTCGTCAAAACCGGTGAAAGTCCACCATGCTTCAATGGTCTGGTAATCCGGATACCGATCGTAAAGATCGCCAACAACAGTTAGCACCAGGTTTGGGTCTTTCCATACCGCATCAATAGGTAGCGTACTGGTAGGTTGTTTATCTAAGAATGCTGAATCTTTTTTACACGACTGCGCAAAACTTAAAAAGGCAATGGCGGCAAATGCATATATAATTTTTTTCATCTGATTAGTCTTTTTCATGTTACAGCGTTAATTTAAGTCCTATGTTAAAAAACTTGTTCTGAGGATACTGTAAACCGTTATCATCTGCGATTTCCGGATCCACCCCATAATCGCTCAGGTTATCGATAGAAAACAGATTGTATCCGTTTACATAAACCCTGGCATTTTGAATCTTGATTTTTTCGGCCCATCTTTTTGGTATGGTATAGCCTATCTCAAGCGTACGGGCACGTAAATACCTTACATTATGCAGCCAGAAAGTAGAATTTTTGTTGTAGTTGCTGTGTCCGCCGTCATTAAAGCGCAATGCAGGGTATTTCCCTGCTACCCAGGGACTGTTGAGGTCGTAAAGATTGGTGCGGTGCCAGCTGTCATCAGCAAAATTCTGCAGCAATGCTCCTCCGTTCTGGAATGCCCAACGCTGTTCCCAGTTTTGGTTCCATGAATACATCGCGCCTCCAGAAAAATCTGCAGTAAAATCGAAGTTCTTGTAAGAACCACCAATGGTGAAACCAAAGCCAATGTTTGGTTGTCCTGACGTGGTGTAACCAATCGGTCTTTCATCCAAACCATCAATAATACCGTCGCCATTCTGATCTTTGTAAATTAAATCGCCTGGCAATAAAGAGCGGTTTCCTTTCCCATCAATGTTAACTTTATAGTTATTGATCTCATCACTGTTCTGGAACTGTCCGGTTACTTCATATCCCCAAAAAATATCAGTATAACGCTGATTATAGCTGTTTCTGTAATTGTCCCATGAGTTGCCATAACGAGGCTTGTACTGCTCTAGAAATTTTCTCCGGCTGATGGAGATATTTCCACCCACGTTGTAGTTAAATTCTCCGATTTTATCCCTGTAATTTAACGCAAATTCGGCTCCGAATTGCGCATCGCTTTCCAGATTTTCTGCTGCTAATGGGTACCCCAGTTCGATTGGCACCAGCACATCATTTTTAACCTGTTTTAAACCAGTACGTTTTCGATAAAAATAGTCCGCAGTTCCGCTAAGTTTGCTGTTGAACAACGAAAAATCAAGACCTATATCTGTAATTTTGCTCTTAAACCAGGTAAGATTATTGATAACCGGACCTTTATCCCTTGAAGTGGTGATATTCTTTCCGTCTAAAATTACAGTACCTTGGTTATAGCGGTATCCCGGAATGTAGGCAAAAGGATCGATACCCAGATCATCATCTCCCAGTACGCCATACGAAGCCCGAAGTTTCAGATCATTTAAAATGGTGCTTTCACCTAAAAGCGACTTCATAAATTTCTCCTGGGTAATTCTCCAGCCAATGGATGCGGAAGGGAAATAACCTACACGCCTGTCGGGTGCAAACTTCCACGAGGCATCTCTACGGCCAGAAAGTTCCAGGTAATATCTATTGTCATAGTTATAGTTTAACCTGGCTACATATCCGATGCGGGCTTCTTCCTCCTGAATATCGGCGAAGTCCTGCCCGTCCATATCTGCAAACTGCAAAACAGGCAAAATATTCGTTTGTGGTACCGCATGCTGGAAAGTATAGGTCCTGAAACGATCTAAACGCTCTGCTACTAAAACACCACCAACAGTATGTTTGCCAAAAGTGCGGTTATAGTTGGCCTGCAACTGATAAGTATTGGTGTATATCTTTTCGTTCCTGCGTTCCCGGTAAGGATTAGAGCTTCCTACTTTTTCTTCATAAACACCGGTTTCAGGGTGGTAACTATATACATTGTAGGTATACTCATGACCATTGATCACATTATCGGCGATATAATAAGAATACAAACCTTTAATTTCCAATCCTTTGATAGGCGTATCATAACTGGCTGATAAATTGGTCTGTAAAACCCTCCAGTCTGACTTCCAGTATCCGCTTAAGGCTTTACTTTGCACGGCGAATTGCTCGGTATTGTGCCCGATATCGTTCGGATAATCAGGATTGCCATTGGCATAAGCCTGCTCTGTTGGCCTGTTTCTCAATAAAGCAAAACGGGCAGCCCAATAATCATCTCCACCTGGTACGCCCGGCTGGTCGCGGCTCTCAATACGGCCATTAATAAGCATCCCCACTTTAAAACGGTCGGTTATTTTAGCTTCAATATTGCTTTGGATATTGGTTCTTTTAAAATCGAACTCCCTGGCCTTTCCATATACCCCCTTTTGATCTAAGTGTGTACCCGAAAAGTAGTAATTTACCTTGTCACTGCCACCGGAAGCGCTTAAATTAATCGAAGATTGTGGCGCATTGGGCGCAATGATGATATCTTTCCAGTTCTGGCTCTGGTAACCAAATTCAGTGCCAGCTTTCCATTTATCCAGTTCAGCCTGCGTAATACTGGTTGCTCCGTTCTGGTTCATTTCTGCTGTAGCCTGTCCCACTTTCCATTGGTAAGCATCGGTAGTTTCCGGGAAACGTACCCAGTTCTGCCATCCGGTATAAGCGTCAACGCTAAAGGTGTTACGCGTGCTGTTTTTTCCTCTTTTAGTTGTCACCAAAATTACCCCATTAGCAGCCCGGCTACCATAAATAGCGGCCGAAGCATCTTTTAGCACACTAATGGTTTCGATATCGTTAGGTGAGATATTATTAAACTGACCAGCATCCTGCTGAATCCCATCTATAACATATAATGGGTTGCCCATGTTACGGATCTGGATGTTGGCACTCGATCCCGGTCTGCCGTCAGGCATCCGGAACGATACACCGGGCAGTTTACCAGCAAGGCCCGTACTTACGGTTGAGCCACCGTGCACCTTCTCCAGGTCTTTACTGCTGATGGAAGAAATGGCCCCTGTTATGGCTTCCTTTTTCTGTGTGTTATAGCCCACTACCACCACTTCTGAAAGATCGTTGCTGGAAGGTTTAAGTTTAACGTTAAGTTGAGAACGCCCTGCGAGTGCAATTTCCTGATTGGCATAACCTACATAGATAAAAATCAGGGTCGCATTTTTATCGGTAACCTGAATTTTAAATTTTCCGTCGGCATCTGTTGTTGCCCCCGTACTTGTGCCCTTAATTTTAATACTGGCACCTACAACTGTTTCGCCCTTTTCGTCGGTCACGGTACCGGTAACGGTACTTTGCTCCTGCGCAATAAGCTGAAATGAAAATAAGAGTAAGGTAATCGAGGTTAAAATAGCAGAGCGGATTTTGCTTTTCAAAAATAGCTTTTGAAGCAAGTACCAATCCGGGCTTAAAAAGCCGTCATAGGAGAATAAACTTCTTTTCATATTTGGTTAGAGATTTGGTTATTACTGGAAGTAAATGGTTTTAGTTCCAATTAATTCTTTTCAAAGATTCGGTTTTTAGCTTTTAAGAAGGATATACATTTGTATCAATCTTTCTTCATTTTGTCTCGATTTGTGATGAATGATATTTGTCATGCAGTTAACTGAAAATGAGACTTAACCACGGATATTTGATTAGGACGATTTTGGCACGGAGGCACGGAACACACGGAGGGTGCCCCTCAACGCGTCATCCTGAGTTCAGCTCAGGATCTATATCGCATTTTTTTTGGAAATGATGGGGCTGATGCTTTTCGATTAAGGAAGCTCTACTATTTCTTCAAGTCCTCACTCATTCTTCGCTCCGGGCTATCCGTTCTATCAGTATCTATGTAATAAAGTGATCTTAGTTCAAGTGGTCTTAAGCAAGCCACAAATGTTAAATTTAAACAAAGAATAGAACTAAGATCATGACAAATTTAGCAGAAAAATTAGATTTTAGCGGTCATACGATAAGCTGTGGCATCGATGTGCACCTTAAAAGCTGGACAGTTTCACTGTATCTGGGGAGACAGTATCTCAAAAGCTTTGTCCAGTCTCCTCCATCAGTTGATGGACTGTGGAATTTTCTTTTAACCAACTATCCTAAAGCTCGTTATGAATGTGCCTACGAAAGTGGTTTCTGTGGATTCTGGATACAGCGTGCTTTTGCGGTTCGTTCAATAAGCTGTATTGCAGTAAATGCTGCAGATGTTCCACGGACCGATAAAGGGACAAAGAACAAGAATGACAGGAATGATTCCAGGCGTATAGCCGAGGCACTTCAGGCTGGGCAGCTGGCAGGTTTAGGAACAGAGGCCGGTAATCCTAATTTGGATCAGGCGCTGGGTTTTGCGTTAGGGATTGTAAGGGTTCAGTACCGATCCTTAATCGGTACCGGAGCGAAGCGCAGCCCTGCAAAGCCCGAGTTATCAGTTTGCAGTTATTAGTTTGCAGTTATCAGTTCATAGTTAGCAGGTTACAGTTTGCAGGTTTCATATCCATAGAAAAATGAGTTTCTATCTTTAAAGCTTTCATAAATAAAATCTGTCTCAATTTTTCTACATATCTGCTCAAATTTTATTTAGGCAAAAAGGCAGTCATTTCTTTAATATATTTGAAGCTACTGACCGAGATCTCTTGAAAAAACTGACCATCCTTTTATACCTGTTATTTTTTGCCAACCTGCTTTGGGCGCAGCCCTACTATTTCAGGCATTACCAGGTAGAAAACGGGCTTTCCAATAATACGGCCTTTTGCAGCGTGCAGGATGGAAACGGTTTTATGTGGTTTGGCACAAAAGATGGTCTGAACCGGTTTGATGGTTATGCTTTTAAAACCTACCGCCACGATCCTGACCAGCCTGGAAGTTTGGGCAACGATCTGATTTATGCGCTCCACCACGATCAGCAACAGACCCTTTGGGTAGGTACAAACAATGGTGTATACCAATATAATCCTGCAAAGGAAAGTTTCGCCATGATTAAGGCGACTAAAGGGATGCGGATTATCGATCTGGCTAGCGATCAGCAGGGAAATCTGTGGATCCTTTCTTCATTCAAAATCTATCTATATCAAAAACATACCAGGAAAATACGGGCGTTTGCGCATAACGCACCATTTGATGCCTCGCTGGTTACCGTTCTAAAAGATGGCAGTGTATGGATCAGTACCGGAAAGGGAACGCTGGAAAAGTACATTCCAGAAAAAAATAATTTTCAGCAGTTCAACATCAATGGAAAAAATGCCAAAGCTGAATACGGGTGGGTATCCAGGATTGCAGAAACTGAAAACGGAAATTTATTGGTTGGTACTACCAATCAAGGAGTTAAACTTTTCAACCCTGTTACCCTAACATCAAAAAATATACTGAAGTTGAACGACGACAAAACGCCAATTTTCGTCCGAGACATAAAAAAGACAGGTCCACACGAGTTTTGGATTGCCACAGAATCTGGTATTTACATTTATAATGACGAGAGTGGAGCTATTATCCACCTCAAAAAGCAGTACAATAACGATTATTCTTTAAGCGATAATGCGGTTTATACCATTTGTATCGACCGTGAAGGTGGTGTTTGGGCCGGTACCTACTTTGGAGGAGTAAATTATTACTCAAGCCATACTTCATTGTTTACCAAATACTTTCCGCAAAATGGCGCCAATTCAATCAGCGGAAGTGATGTAAGGGAAATTACAAAAGATGGAGCAGGTAATTTATGGATCGGTACGGAAGATGCCGGCCTGAATAAGCTCCATGTAAAAACAGGTATCTTTAAACATTTTTTGCCAGATGGTAAACCAGGGAGCATTGCTTATTCCAATATCCACGGCTTACTGGTTGATGGCGACAAACTCTGGATCGGTACTTTTGAACATGGATTGGATGTTTTAGACCTGAAAACAGAAAAGGTGATTAAACACTACCAGGCCGGTGTAGGAAACGCTCTGCGTACCAATTTTATCGTTACTTTTTGCAAAACGCGATCGGGCGAAATATTGGTCGGGACCATTAATGGCATTTACCGATACAACCGTAAAAGAGATGACTTTGACCCTATTGCAGGGCTTCCTTTTATTTTTTATTATTCGGTTATAGAAGATAGCCAGGGTAATATTTGGGCGGGCAGTTTTAACGATGGTATATTTCAATTTAATTTATCCAAACCAGGTTATGTAAACTACCGGCATACCCCGAATGATGCAAAAAGTTTAAGCCATAACTCCGTAAATAGTATTTTTGAAGATAGCCAAAAGCATATTTGGGTAACTACAGATGGCGGAGGGCTCTGCAGGTTTGACTGGCAAAAACATCAGTTTAAGCGCTATGGAGTAAAAAATGGCTTCCCCAGCAATTACCTGTTCCGCATTGAGGAAGATACCTTAAACAAATTCTGGATCAGCAGTACCAGGGGGCTTATCCATTTTGATCCGGCTACGGGCTTAAGTAAAACCTATTCAAAAGCTAACGGATTACTTTCCGATCAGTTTAATTACAGTTCTGCCTATCAGGATGAAAGTGGCCAGATCTATTTCGGTGGTGTAAAAGGATTGGTCAGTTTTAATCCGGCCAATTTAAAGACGTCAACGTACGCGCCACCCGTATTTTTGACCGGATTTCAGATCAACGGTTCAGAAATGGGGTCTAACGTGAAAGATCCGCTCGACAATAAATCAATCGTTTATGCCGATACTGTCGAACTTAATCATAATCAATCCTCTTTCAGCATCGATTTTGCGGCTTTAAGCTACCTATCGCCCGAAATGACCGAGTATGCTTATAAAATGACGGGGCTTTATAAAAATTGGGAATATCTAAAAACTAACAGGAAAGTTTATTTTACCAAACTTGCGCCTGGCAATTACATTTTTGAGGTAAAAGCACTCGTTGAAGGAAGTAACAGTTGGAGTACCAAGAACACTAAACTGCTGATTAAAATATATCCTCCTTTTTACTTCAGTCCCCTTGCCTATTTAATTTACCTGATGGCCACAGGCGGAATTATTTTCTTCCTGGTACGAAGTTACCATCGGAAAATTGCAGTAAAAAACAGCAGGCGGATGGAAGTTTTTGAGCATGAAAAACAGAAGGAAATTTACCAGGCCAAGATCGAATTTTTCACCAACGTTGCTCATGAAATCAGAACGCCGCTCACGTTGATCATCGGGCCGATGGAGAAACTGATTAAACAGGCAAATGCTATACCTGCGATAGAAAAGAATTTGCGGATTATGGCCCGGAATACTGATCGATTGCTCAAGTTAACCAACCAATTATTGAATTTCAGAAAGACGGAAACCAGCGAATTTTCATTAAACTTCGTAAAAGCCGACATTTCTGAAATTTTAAAAGATATATTTCTACAGTTCCAGCCAGCTGCAGAACAGCAAAACATTGTATATAACCTTCATTTACCAGAGCAAAACCTCCATGCTTATATCGATATTGAAGCTTTTTATAAAATAATCAGCAATCTGGTCAGCAATGCGCTTAAATATGGAAGAAGTACTGTGGAGATAAACTTATCGTTGCCGGAAAGCGGTCAGTTTATGGTGAAGGTTAAAAATGATGGGAACAGGATTCCTATAGAAATTAAGGACAAGATATTTGAACCTTTTTTCAGGGGCAAAGAAACAGCGGTAAAGGCAGGGACAGGAATAGGCCTATCGATATCAAAATCGCTTGCGCAGCTGCACAGAGGGGAACTTTATTTGGATTTTAATGAGGATGGATTTAATATCTTTGTATTAGCGCTGCCGATCCATCAACGGATAGAATTTAACCTGAACGGAAAATGGAAGAAATTGTAACTGGGTTTACCATTAAAGATACTGATGAAGACAGGGCTGTGGTGTTATTGGTTGACGATAACGAAGATATCCTTGATTTCATTTCGGATGATCTGGAAGAAAAATATCGTGTATTACAAGCCAGAAACGGTAAAGAGGCCTTTGCTATATTACAAAGTGAAATTGTCCAACTCATTGTCAGCGATGTGATGATGCCCGAAATGGACGGTTTTGAATTTTGTGCCAAAGTAAAATCGACCATGGAGTTCAGCCATATCCCTGTAATCTTGCTGACTGCAAAAAATTCGTTGCAATCTAAAATCGAGGGGTTAGAATTGGGTGCCGATGCCTATGTAGAAAAGCCTTTTTCACCCGAGTTTTTACAGGTACAGATTTCCAGTCTGCTTAAAAACAGAAACAAAATCAAAGAATATTTCTCCAATTCTCCCCTCCTCCACCTGAAAAGCATGGCCTATTCTAAGGCAGATGAGCTATTTTTGGAAAAATTACAGGATACCATTAACCAAAACATCAGCAATCAGGATCTTGACGTGGAGCATCTGGCAGAAAAGATGAACATGAGCCGGCCAACGCTTTACCGGAAAATTAAATCCATTTCCAATTTAAGTCCGAATGAACTGATTAATTTAGCAAGGTTAAAAAAAGCTGCGGAACTTTTAAATGAGGGATTATTGAAAATTTACGAAATCTCGGAGTTGGTGGGTTATAGTTCACAATCACATTTTGGAAGGAATTTTGCAAAACAATTTGGCCTGTCGCCTACTGACTATGTGAACAGTAAAATAGCAGAGAAGAAAAGAGGATAAATTAACGTGATTTTCGGCTGAAGCGGAACGGAGAAATCGGCCGCGTAATTTTTCCCGCATACATTTTAGTGGTGATCATGACCGCTCTGTCAACACCCCTCTCAAATAGGCAAAAGTCTCCTCAATTTCAAATCATTAGCTACGTATTGTTATTAATATTTATTATGTGTAAATTGTAATAACCAAAATATAGAAGCTATGAAAATGCTTAAGAAAATCGAAAACTGGGGCGATCACCACCACCCAAAATGGCTTGATTTTTTCAGAATCTTATTAGGCCTCGTGTTAATGTGGAAAGGCATTGATTTTTATATCAATATGCAAGCTTTTAGTAATTTAATGAGAGGTGCTTTTCTTGGTACGGCAATCAGCATCAGCCTGCTGGCGCACCTTATTATTGTTTTACATATTATCGGTGGTTTGGCCATCACACTGGGTACGTACACCCGCACATTCTGCCTGATAAACCTACCGATACTGATCGGTGCCGTATTCTTCATCAATATCTCTGGTGGAATTTTTAAACCCTATTCTGAATTCTGGATTTCCATTTCGGTACTGGCCGGATTAATCTGTTTCGCCATTGAAGGGAATGGATATTTATCTGTTGAACGACAGAAAATTAATCCTAAAGAAGCAGTTTAGTTAAAGTTAACGGTAACCGATTGTGACGATTAACGGCATGAAACGGCTGTTTATGGATGCTTTTTTATTTTTTTATCCATCCTAACTAAATGATTAGCAAGGCTTAAAATATTAATTAAAATATTTGATCGGAAAAGGTTTGGAGATTAACGCCAAATTCCTACTTTTGCAGCGGAGAGCTGGCAGAGTGGTCGAATGCGGCAGTCTTGAAAACTGTTGACTGTAACAGGTCCGGGGGTTCGAATCCCTCGCTCTCCGCCTGAAAAAACTAAAGCCTGAAATCGCATGATTTCAGGCTTTTTTCGTTTTGTCTCGTCTTTACAATCTCTTTTAACTTATACCCAAAATAGTTTTAAACAAATAGAAAAATTTTGGTACGCAATGTTTAGGATCGATTATTTCAACATAATACCTTTTGGTCGTAAACTACAATAGTTTTGTTTAATAAACAAAACTATTGTAGTTTTGTATCAAACACTTTTTTTTTATGATACCTCAAAATATCCTTAATCAGATTGTCCAGGCGCAAAGTCTAAATATAGCAAATAAAGATACAGGGCTAAAAAGAGATGCGCTGCCACTACTGCCAAATTTAGCTTCCCATGCTCTTATTGTATCAGGAATAAGAAGGTGCGGAAAAAGCACTTTACTATTTCAATTATTAAACAGTAAATATCCTGGAGCGTTATACCTCAATTTTGAAGATCCCAGACTATATGAATTTGAAAGCAAGGATTTCCTAAGGTTAGATGAGTTGATCAGAGAGCAAAAACGTTCTGTTCTAATGTTTGATGAAATTCAAATTATACCTGAATGGGAAAGATATGTACGACAGAAATTAGAGGAAGGTTTTAAGGTTGTTGTTACTGGTTCAAATGCCTCACTGTTGAGCAGAGAATTAGGAACAAAGCTTACGGGGAGGCACATTACTAAAGAGTTATTTCCTTTTTCATATCATGAGTTTATCTCTCATCAAAAATTAAAGCCTTCAACTGAATCGCTAATTAACTATTTGACAACCGGAGGCTTTCCCGAATATATTAAAGAAAGAACCGATGATATCCTAAATCACCTTTTTGAAGACATACTGATCCGTGACATCGCAGTGCGTTACAGTATAAAAGATATAAGAACACTCCAGCGCTTGGCCCAGTACCTAATCTCAAATGTTGGGAAGCCTGTATCGGGCAATAAGCTTAAAAACATTTTTGAAGTAGGTGCAACCAGTACTGTGCTGGAGTATTTATCACATATGGAATACTCCTATTTATTACATTTTGTACCGAAATTTAGTTACTCTCTAAAAAAACAAATTGCAAATCCAAGAAAAGTATATGCAATTGATACAGGTCTTATCAATGTAAATTCAGGATCTTTTACCGAGGACAACGGACGTAAATTCGAAAACCTCATCTTTTTGTATCTTCGCCGAATTTATAAAGAAATCTATTATTTTTCAGAAAGAGGAGAATGTGACTTTATTGCATTTAAAAACGGGGCTTTTCATCAAGCGATTCAGGTATGTTATGAACTAAATCCAGATAATCTTGAAAGAGAAGTTAATGGTATGATTGAAGCCTTGGAATTCTTTAATATCGAAGAAGGAATTTTAGTTACCATTTCTCAAAAGGATCAATTCGAAAAAAATGGTAAGGTTATCCGCGTTATTCCTGCTCACGAATATCTGCTGAACTAGCAACAACTCGTACTTAATGGCTACCGTGTCCCATTAAACTTATCAAGTACTCCTGTCATTAACCTCAAACCTGCCCGTTTTTATATCCAGTACAATTTTGAACACAATAATTTCTTCATCATGCGCATCTGCCTTACCTGTACCATGCGATGGCTGTTCAGATGGAGTATTGGTTAGAGGCATCATCCGATGGATAATCCCCTGTAAAACATTTTGTTTTTCTGAATCATCGGTGATTTCTTCAAATTTACCCCAGCAAACCACACTTTTCCAGTTAAAGGTATCACGAATCTGATCAGCCTGGAAGCATACCTGTGGGTTGCTTCTCATCATCCTGATTTTTTGTCCGGGAGCAGAATGGGCATAAACTTTACCATTGCTATACACATAATTAATGGGTACGATATAAGTCATGCCCTGTACATGGCAACCTAAACGACCGATACATTGTTCTTTAAGGAGTTTTTCAATATCCTCTTCTTTTAATGTCCCTAACATTTTCGAAAAATTAATGTTGAATAATTATTGCTACTGGCCTCCTGAAATATCTAAAACAACCCTGCCCTCTATTTCTCCCATTTTCATTTGTTCAAACACATCGTTGATGTCTTCCAATTTTGCATGATTAATCTGCGCCCTTACCTTGCCATCCACAGCGAATTCGATAGCTTCCTGCATATCTTTTCTCGTACCTACAATAGAGCCCCTGATCGTGATCCTGTTTAATACGGTATCAAATATGGGAAGATCGAAACTGCCCGGGGGTAATCCGTTTAGCGACAAAGTACCTTTTCTCCGCAATGCAGAAAGCCCCTGACTAAAAGCGATTGGCGATACTGCAGTAACCAATACGCCGTGCATTCCCCCTGTTTGTTTTTTAAGGAATTCCCCTGGGTCCTGTTCAAGTGCATTAACCACAATGTCGGCACCTAATTTTCTGGCCATATCCAATTTATCGTTAGAAACATCAATCGCAGCAACCTGTAAACCCATGGCTTTTGCATATTGAACCCCTAGATGGCCTAATCCGCCAATGCCTGATATAGCAACCCATTCGCCTGCTTTCACCTCAGTTTCTTTTAAACCTTTGTAAACGGTAACCCCTGCACAGATAATCGGCGCCATTTCTGCAAAATTTACGTGCGAAGGAAAATGGGCAACGTACCTGGAATCGGCGATTACATATTCTGCGAACCCACCATCAACACTATAACCGCCATTTTGTTGTTCGTAGCATAATGTTTCCCAACCTGTTAGGCAAAATTCGCAACAACCACAGGCACTGTACAACCACGGAACGCCAACTACATCGCCTTCTTTAACAGTTTTAACATCATGCCCCATTGCGGCTACCAAACCGATGGCTTCGTGACCAGGTACCAACGGCATTTTCGATTTTACCGGCCAGTCCCCGTTACAGGCGTGCAGGTCGGTATGGCATACACCGCATGAAATTACTTTTACCAGAACCTCATATTGATTGAGCGGTCTGACTGGCAGTTCTTCTATGGCCAGCGGTCCCCCATACTGGTGGACAACCGCGGCTTTCATTGTTTTAGGATACATATTTTCTTGTTTAGAATAGATTTCACAATTAAGTTTCAGAAAATCAACAGGCTTTACATCGGAATGCGGTGTTCGGGTGGTAAAACCAGGAGCGGGATCTGAATATGATCAGACATGGTTAATGTATAGCTACCATTGAACAAGCGATAAAAAAATCCTTGTTTACGATGTACCATCACCAGCATATCGATCTGACCATTTTCCACGATCCAGTCCAGGCCATCTTTAACCCGCTCGCTGTTTACATGCCTGTGGTAGATATTTCTATAGTTGACCCTATCGGCAACCCTGTTTAAAAAATCTTCGGTTTTTTGTTTGTAACCTGCCGGTTCCGATGCTGGATAACCGGTATGCATAATAAGTATATCGGCATTAAAAGGTTTTGCAAATTCGGCAAGCGCACATAAAACAGAGATGTCGCTATGGCTAAAATCGGTAGCGAAGGCAATTTTTTTTGGTTTCTTAAACAGATAGGCACCTGGGATGAGCAAAAGCGGTATATGGCGCTCAATCATTTTTCTGGCATTACTACCAATTAAAATTTTGGAGAACTTGCTTGCACTGTTCAATCCCATTACAATAAGGTTCATTTTACATTCGGTAAAATATTTATAAACCTCATCATCCACTTCTCCACGAACAAATTTCGCGTAAACTTCTGGTTTAAGGCTATAATCGTGATAGGCGGCTTCGTATTTCTTTTCGATCTTATGAAGCAATTTCTCCAGTGCTTTTTTAGCGTCATCTTCCATCTGACTGTACTCTTCAGCAGGCCGTACCAGCGACGCTGCAACTGGAGACACCACAGGAAGTTGAAAAACATGGAATAGTTCTAATCTCGCGCCGATATTAAAGGCTAAATCAGTTGCATAATTTGCTGCGTTCTCTGCTGTTGAAGAGAAATCAACAGGTACCAGGATCTTTTTCATATCGTGCGCTGTTTATTAAGCATAAAGTTTGCAAAAAACCAATGTTAAAAATATGACCAGCATCAGCGATTTAAATGATTTTCAACGAATGCAGTAAAGACTATACTTCCTACTGCTCGGTTTCAATAAAGAAAGATTTATAATAGAAGATATAGTGGCATGGTTATTCCCGTAATCAAAAGATTTTTAGGCATTTTACTTTTCGTCCAATATTGAACAATCAATAAGTTTAACGAAAGCGCACCTTAGGCCTTGTCGGGGCTGAGTACATACCTTGCGCCAGATAGGTAAAGACATGTAGACTATAGATAAAAATTTATAGACTATGAATGTTAAATTCAATGAAACATTTTGCGATATCTTTGCATCATGAAAATCCATATCCTTGGTGCATCCTGTGCAGGCACGACAACATTGGGCGAAGCTTTGTCTGCAAGATTAGATATCCCCTATTTTGATACTGATCGTTTCTTCTGGGAAAAGTCTGCTGTTCCCTATACAGTAAAAAGAGATCCCAAATTGCGGAACCAGATGCTCAAAAACGAGCTGAACCAAACGGAAAGCTATATTGTAGGTGGCTCGCTGGTAAGCTGGGGGGATGAATGGAAACAGATGTTCAACCTTGCGGTTTTCCTTTACCTGCCGAAAGAAATCAGAATGGAACGCCTGGTTAAAAGGGAAATAAAGCGATATGGGAATGATATCTATGACGATCCACAGCGGCACAAATTGTTTCTGGAGTTTATGGATTGGGCATCGAAATATGATGACCGCTCCTTTACGGGACGGAATATTGGCATTCATGAAACCTGGCTGGCAAGTGTAAAATGCCCGGTTATGAAAATTGAAGGAGATACCACTGTAGCAGAACGGTTAAGGCGTATTCTTGAAGCTGTTAAACGCGTTTAAAATCCTGAAATCAATTTGTTATCCTTAGTTTTTTAACGAAAGTTTTTTTCGAGCTATCGTTTTGCTGACTTTCTATTATTGAATCTAACTGATACTTACCCTAATTGTTGTAAAAACAAATTCAGATCTTCTTCCTTACCTAAACCCAACTTTTGTTTAATGCGGTAACGGCTCATGCGTACACTTTTAGGTTCGATACCTAAACGGACAGAAACCTCTTTGTTAGTCAAGCCCATCAACATATAAGAGCAGTATTTTAGATCGAGCCGGGTAAGTGCATGGTTAGCTTTCTCTTGCAGGCGTTCAAAAAAAGCGGGATTGGTTTCAAAAAAATCTGTCTTATGTTCTTCAAATACTTTATCCATTTTTTTCTGTTGGTTCACAATCCGTTTAATCTGCTCATCAAGCGAAAGATGGCTTTCAGGATTTACCTTTTCCGGTATAAGCTCCAGCAGTTCGTTTTTTTCTTCGATCTGTAAATTTCCTGCCAACACTTCCTTCTCCAGCCGCTCCTGGCGCTCTTTTAGCAAAACCTGCTCAGTTTGAAGCTGCATCGCTTCTGCCTCTTTTAGCTGCGCCTTCAATTCTACGGCTTTTTTTTCCTGGTCAATCAGTTCCTGCTTCCTGATCGATGCTTTGAGTTTATAATTATAAGACATCAGCAATAAAAGCAAAGCAGCAATCCCCGTTAATCCCGAAATAATATAAAATATATTCAATTTTTTGGTATACCTGGCTTGCTGCTGTAAATAAGCAATCTCCCGCTCATTTTTTTGAGATTGATACTGTGCCTCTATCCTAACGGTACTGTTTATTTTTTCTTCGTCGAAAGCTTTTTTATAATAATTGAAATACTGCTTTAAATAGTTTAATGCGGCCTGCTGATTACCTTTTTTTTCAGCAATATTGGCAAGCCCCTGGTATATCCTGGCCTGCGTTAGTGGCATTTTTACCACTACTCCCGAAATTTTACCCAATCCGGTGAGGAGTAGTTTTTCTGCTTCATCATAATTTCCATCGCGTAATGCATATTCGCTTCTTAACCCATAGCAGTTTAGTAAAACCTCAAGTAAATTTGTCTTTTCAGCAATTCCCATGGCGATATCAGCATATTTTTCGGCACTATCACGATAGGAAGCAGGATAATATTGGAAATAGGCGTTGGCCATATTTAAAGCTGCTGCAGCCGTATTACTGTAGGTGACCATGCGGCCAGCCTGCTCTTTCGAAAGTCGAAGCGACTTTTTATAGGTCAACAAAGCAGAGTCGAGCAGATTACGTTTTAGTGTATCCAGCTTAAAACGGTCGAAATAACTTTGTCCAATGGTAAAATAAGCATTATTTAGCAGATCAATCTGTTTACTTTGCAAAGCGCTCAAGTAACATAACCTGGCATATTTCTGTTGCTTTAACGGATCATTACCGTAGCCATAAAAACTGGCCAGATAGTGATATATGGTGCTTTCGTAATCATCTGCATGCTGGCCTTTAAAAAAATCGAGGGCTTTAAGCAGCTTGGGTACCGATTTATCATTCTCATCGTTTACCAGATCTAGCCAACCACTTCTAAACCAAACAAAGCCCAATGCAATACGGTCTTTTGTTTTTTGAGCATAAAGTTGGGCACTATCTAAACTTGCAAAAGCACTTTTAAGGTCTTTTTTCCAAATATATAAATGTACCAGTGTAGCATAGGCCATCGCTTTACTTTTTCCGTCTTTTAACCCCTCTGCAACTTTAATAGCCGCTTTGGCCTGTTGAAAGGATAGTGGAAGGTTTTTTTCAAAATTAGCCTTGGCCAGTCTGCAGTATATATTTGACTTTTCTTCTTTTGAAGTGCTTTGCACCAGCAAATGGTTTAACGAATCTAAATAGATCTTTTGCGCTTCTGCACTTTTTAAAAAAAATAAAAGACAAAGTAAAATAACCGGTAATTTTTTCAGTGGTAGCTGCATAATCAAAAATAGAAAGAAACATTTACAACAACAGAATTACGACAATTAATCGAAAATCAGCGATTTTTAAGGCTCTTGTAGTCTCCTTGTAGACGGTATTTTAAAAATTGGTAGTCGCGGTGTAGGTTCTCTTTTCTTGATGAAACATAAAGGCTCAGGTAATTTTGTATTGTTCAATTTACTAGAAATTTAAATTATGAAACAGAAAACAATTGCTGTAGTTGCCTACATTACACTCATCGGATGGATTATTTCTTATCTTGAATTTAAAAAATCGAAAGATAAAAGTGCATTGGCCAATTACCATTTGGGGCAGTCACTTGGCATTATCATTACTTCTGTCCTATTAAGCGTCTTGAGTAGTGTTATCCTGGCCATCATACCCTCGTTGGGCTTTGTATTTTATCTCATTTTATTACTTCCATTTATATTGATGCTGTTGGGTATGGTAACGGCCAATAATGGTTTAGAAAAGCCTGTCCCATTGATCGGAAAAGTATTTGAAAGGAAGTTCAATTTTTCTAACTGAGCTTACTAACGCTGTGTCGATATGAAAACGCGATAGCTCAACCTGCAAATGGCAGCATCTTTGAAAGCATTTTAAACTTAATTAACCTGATCATGACTCCTGAACAATATAAACAACTGTTTAACCCAGATGATAGCCCCGGATGGCAGGCGATAGATGATCAACTGGAAAAAATTTATGGTACTACCGAAGCCCGGCATTATCCGCCATTATGCGGAATCCATTATGTAGCTGGGGGAACCGACCCTATAGATGGTGCGAGTATTTATGATAGTAACCACCAAAGCCCTCACCGCCACATCATCAGCTACGGTATGAGCGAACTTTATTACGATGAAGAAAGAGCTGGCGGAGAATTTAGCAAGTGGGGATTCGAATTTACCTTTAGGTTAACACCGTTTAAAGATGATGAAAAAGATCCTATCTGGGCCATCCAGGTGATGAATAATTTAGCGAGGTATGTATTTACAAGTGGTAAATGGTTTGAAGAAAACCACTTCATACCGGCTAATGGACCAATAAGACTGAATACCGATACCCAGATAACGGGTTTTGTATTTGCATTGGATCCGGAACTTGGAAAAATTGAAACCCCTCATGGCGAACTTAGCTTTCTTCAGCTGGTGGGCATTACCGATGCCCAGGTAGAAGAACTGAAAAAAAATCCTTCCATAGAAGCTGTTGAAGAACTGATCGAAAACCTAAAAAAAGATAACCCTTTATTGATTACCGACCTGAACAGGAAATAAAACGGCTATGCGAAACATCCTTTTTACACTGCTCCTCTTTGGTTTGATATCTTGCCAGTCAAAAAAGGCAGTTCAGCTACATACAGTCCTTTCAAACTCAGAAAGGGCTGTATTTAATATCATGGTGGGTAAAAACGGACCCAACGAAAGAAAACTTCACTGTATCATTGATGGAGATTTTAAATGTGCGCTGCAGGCGGTTGATGATAAAGAAAAGGCTTTTAATACGGTAATCAATAAGATAAACGCGGTGGAAACAAACGACATAAAATATGGAAATGACTTAAAGAAAGCAGCGATCGGCTATTATAACGCACTTAAGCAATTCGAAATTGCTGACCGACAGGAGATTGCCCTACAACAGCTAAGCCATGATAAAACAAATACAGCACAGGTGCGAGATAGCGCGATGGCAAAACAGCTGCAATTACTGAACAGAAAACAGAAAATGCGTCAGCTTATTGATAAAAAGGAAAGCAAATTGACCGAAATACAAAAACAGTTTAACTCAGTTAACCACCTTGATTAATGGGAGAAGCATATTATCCCATTTCCTGTAAAAACAGTTTTAGGTCCTCATCCTTACCCAAACCCAATTTTTGCTTTATCCGGTAACGGCTCATACGCACGCTTTTGGCTTCAATATGCATTAACTGCGCAATTTTTTTGGTATCCATCTTTAAATGAAGGTAGGCACAGAGTTTTAAATCAAGCGGGGTAAGTTTTTGCTGGGCCTTCTGGTTTAACGTAGAAAAGAAATCAGGATACACCTGCTGAATCTGGAATTTGGCTTCTTCAAAATCATTATCCAACAGCAATTCTTCATTCCAGATTTTATTAATGTTGAGCTTTTGGTTATCACTCAGTTTTTCCTTAAGCTGAAACAGCACTTCCTTTTTGTGCTCCAACTGCAACTGACTGGCCATTACTTCCTTCTGCAATTGCTGCTGCTGACTTTCCAGCAAGAGTTGCTCTGCTTTTAATCTGGCCTGCTCTTCTTTTTCGAATTTCATCAGCAGTTCGGCATCCTGTTTTTCTAAATGCAATTGCCTTTCGCGCTGTAAAGAGTACCTTAACCTGAAGTGGTAAGAACGGAACATAAATATAAGGCCCAAAATGGAGGCAATGGCAATACCGATGTACAGGTACTTTTGTTGCCGCGCATATTGGGCGCGTTGCTTTAATAGCTTTACCTCATTGTTTCTTTTTTCAGCCTCATACTGTACCTCTAATTTTTGAGCATTTAAAGTCCGTTTTTCATCAAAATATCTGCTATTGTATTCGGTTACCCGTTTCTGAAATGCCAAGGCTTTTTCATAGCTTCCCTGTTGCTCATAAAACTTAGCCAGAGCGGTTACAATATTGATTAAAGTGTAATAAGATGGTACTTTTTGAGTTTTTAATATGCTATAGGCTTCTTGCAGATAGGCTTCAGTCATTACAAAATTTTTGTTCCTCTTGGCATATTCACTTAAAATCCCCAAACTGCTTGCCCTGATTTCTTCACCGTTGATGGCACCTTTCATAACCTCGTTAGCCAATCCCGCATAGCGGATGGCATTGGCTTTTGCAGCCTCATCGGTATCAGAAAAATAACGCAGGTAATAATCTGCGCTATTGATACAGGCAATACCATAAGTTTTGCGGGCAACATATTTAGGATATTGCTGATAAAGGTTTTGGGCTTTATTTAAATAGTAAATGACACTGTCTCGAAACATTGGATTTTTAGTGCTGGCATAATTATAATCTGCGGCAACAGATAATGCAGTATAACAATTGCCCAACAGATTATAATCGGTAGTTTTTAAGGCATTTTCGGTAGCAGCCCTCGCATATTTATTTACATTTTTAACATCATCCCAATGGGTATTGATCATATAAAGCAGGTAATATATTTTGGCGCTAAGGTAAGGGTCAGCTGTTTTCTCCAGCAACTTTAGTGCAAGTCCACAATATTTGGTCATCTGCTCCGAATTATCTATCGCATTATAGAACAAAGCCTGTGCATAATAAGCGTAGGCCATTGCGATGGGCTGCCGCGATTGCTGCGCAATAAACAATGCACTATCGCCAGCTTTTTTTGATGAAACAAAATTTTTGGTTGTGGCATATATACTAGCCTGTATGGTATAGGCTTTCGTAACCTCTGCTAAATTTTTAAATCTTAAAGCTAAAGCTGCGCTCTGTTGAGCTTTTCGTATCGCTGCTTTATAATCGCCATTAATTCTACTTTGCTCCGCAAGCTGCGTTAGCAATGTTGGTTTATCTTTATCGCTTAACTGATTGAGTGCAGTACTATCTAACAAAGTTTGCCCACTCGTCATCAAACAGCTGGTACAAATGATGATTAAGAGAAATATCTTTTTAAAATTTTGATGTTTCATAGGGTAAAATTAACATAAAGATTGGCCTTGATGGTAATTGTAGACAAAATCCGAAAAACAGAAAACAACATAAAAAACTGAAATACAGATAATTAAATTAAGCTGTAGATGTATTGTAGACGTTCTGCAAAATGCTGTAGATGCTCTGTAGGCGGCAGATTCTTTTAGATGATAATGGTTTACCCCAAATTTGACCTAAATAATTTTTCAACCTAAAAAACAGAAATCATGGACAACAAAACCCTTTCAATCGTTTCTTACATCACCCTTATTGGTTGGTTAGTCGCTTATTTTGTCGGAAAAGATAAAGCTGATACTTTGCTTAAATATCACTTAAGACAGTCGTTAGGCCTTGCCATTGTAAGTATTATTTTCAATATAGCCTTTACCATCATTGCCGGTATAGTACCTAGTTTATCCTTTTTAGGATTTGTGGGTTATGCATTTATCATCCTTTGGATCATTGGAATCATCAATGCGGCCAATGGCGCATTAAAACCTGTTCCATTTATTGGTAAATGGTTCGAAGACAAGTCTTCATTTGTTGGTAAATACTAAGATAAAGTTATGCGCCTCAAAATTTAAAAGATCATGCAATTGGTGATGGTATTTGCCATCACCGCATGTTTTTAACATTAGCCAAAGATTAAACTTAAAGTTAAACCTTAAACGGATGGTATAGGAATTGAAGCATATTTTATACTGTAGATAATCATAAAAATGGAAGCATTTAAATACTTCGAACAAGAAGGAAACAATTATAACCTAAAAGTACAAAAGGGACTTTTATTTACCCTTGCTATTGGCTGTGTTGCGGCCATAGTTGCCATATTGATGTATAGCACCAGCAAGGCGACATTTTTCTATGTTGCTTTATTTGCTTTTATAGGCATAATGTGCATCCTGCGTACAACGGGCGCCATTATATTCAATAATCAAACCCGCGAAATACAGCGTAAACGATTTTTCTTCAGTGCTCCGGTAAACTATAGTTTTGATGATTTTGACCATTTCCTCATCTCAAAGCAAAAAAGCTATTTTATCACCATCATGGTTCAGGCCATTATGGTCATGAGAAAAGATAATAAAACCAGACATATCCTACTGGCACAAACCTTATTTACCGCAAAACCCCTGCAAAAACTTAGTGAAGAAGTAAGTACGATCATGGGCTTGCCGCAAAATTAAAATCCCAATACCTAACTATGACAGGATATAATCTAAAAACTGAAAGTGGACGTTTAAGTTTTCAGCCTGAACGGGATTATAAAGGCAAAATTTTATTTTTTTCCTTCCTTGCGGCAGTAATATTTGTGGTAACGCCTATGCTAAACCTCTATCGGGATACGTTCTGGGGCGTAATGGCCATTGGGTTTGTAACGGCACTAACAGCACTTTATGATTTTATCTTCCATTTTAATGTCACCTATATTTTCGACCAGTACACAGGGCAAGTCTATAAAAAAATCCCCGGTTTACTTACCCGCAAGATTATGGCTTTCGAGGATGTATATATCCTCCATGTACAGGAAGATGGGCTGTTACACTATGCCTTATCACATAAACAGAATAAATTTGGCAAAAGCTTTACCATTAGCCAAGCCTTTGGCAGCAGCCGCAAAAGTCAGATCAGGCAGGCAGCTTTTGAAACAGAAGTTTTAGCGGAAATTGAAAAAATCACCCATCGAAGCAAATGATAAACAAGCGTTTCAAACGTCCTAATTAAATATGATAAAATCTTAATCTGGCCAACATAAAAAAACATGAACAAAGGACTTTCGATATTCTGGATAATTTACATGCTGTTTTTCGCTGTTCCGTTCCCCATGTTCATCTATTACAGTACCAGGGACGATAGCATACCCAACCTAATAACCGATAATCCATGGTATTCACTTTCGATACTGACCATATCTATACTATTTTGGGCCATATTGTTAATTGGTTATTTCCAGAAATGGGTAATCCGCAATTTTTCGATTAAACGTAATATAGAAAAACTTAAAACCACCGGTGAACCAAGGGAGGCCAGGGTTTTAGAATCCACAAAAATCCATAAAACTGATGCTGCCTATGACACCTATGAACTTACCTTGCAGTTTAAAAATCTGTCGGGTAGTCTGATTATGCAAAAAACCCTGGTAAATGATGCAAAACCTTATGAACGCCGATACGAAGCGGGCAAAACCATTGCCATCCTGCTGGATAAGGAAGTAAAAAACGTTCCTTATTTTATTGTTGCCGCTACAGTGGTAAGCATTAAAAAAATGACCATATTTTTGACCAGCCTGGCCTGGCTTACTTTTGCCTCCCTTGTTGTTTGGTATTATATTTATTCCTACAATTTAGAAAGCATGGGTATGGGCTGGCGTTTCATGGGAATCGGCCATCCTTTATTAACCTGCGCCTTTATGCTGCTACTTTATCGTGCTTTCGGTGCTTTTATAGCTAAAAAATTTATCGGTAAACCAGATCAATTGTTCCTGATTAAATTTAAAGGTACGCAGACTACTGCCAGGCTGCTCAAAGTGAGCCAGACCGGAACGTATATCAACGAGCAGCCGATGGTTGATTTTGAACTTGAATTTACCGATCAGTTTAACCGGAAGCACCGGGCAAACATCAAAAAAATTGTAGATCTGCTAGACCTGGGTAGTGTTAAACAGCCGAGTTTTTCTATTTTTTACCTGAACGAGAATCCACAAAAAATTGCCTTTGAAAGTGATCTTAACGAACTTAAAGGAGAGTTTTAATGAAAAATTTCAGAAAAATTTATGGCCTGGTTTTGCTGCTCAGCTTATTCGGTTTGAGTTGCAAACAAATTACCAAAAGTATAAATGAAACCTTTCAGCCAAACGATTCATTAGTAAGATATAATAAAGAAAACAGTTTTAAACAAAATGGCGCAGCTAAAGGCATTACAAAGCCATCTTCTACCACCTCTATAGAGCGCCAGCAAGAAAGAATTATTGTTAAAAACGATGATACCGTCGATATATCTGAAATGGAGCTCAAAACAAATGAGATGTTCAAAGACATTGAATTGTTAAAACAAAAACAAAGCCCGGCGACAGCTAAAGAAATAAAAAAAAGGGTAAACCGGTTTTTAAAAGAGATGAAACTGGAAGAAGGCGGGCTTAAAACCATTGATACAGAAAAATCTACAATAAAAACTAAAAAAGGATTATTAAGTCCTGCTGAACTGGCATTAGCACAAGAACGGTTAAAGAAAATCCCTCAATACCGTAACAAAGAAATTATCGTGTATCAATCTGTTCATTTTTACGATAATGGCGCTATAAATATAATGTTGCGGCACCCTGTAAACCTCCAATATGCCGATGCTTATGAATATCGGTATGGGGAATGGTCTTTACCGAAACCCGTATTGGCCAGAGATATTGAAGGCAGAACCTTCCCTTTAAGCAGAATACATTTTGAAGACGCATGGAAGGTTATCAAAATCTATAATGAAAAAGCAGCTCAGATTGAGGGGGCTGTACCAACTAATTCAGTCTACATTTCTATCTGGGATAACGATATGCGCTGGTTTCCCAGAAGTATCAACGGTACCCGCGATCGTTTCGATATACAGTTTAATGATGATGGCACACTTAAAAGTTTTAGGCAGGAGTTCTGATATCCTTCCCTTAAAGATCGAATAAATCATCCATAGTAACCTCATTTTGTACCAAGCCAGTTGCATACATATTACTCTTAATACCATATGTTGTAACCATTGCTAAAAACAGTGTTTTTTTAGTCTTACTCTCCCGGCGGAAAGCATCAAGTTTGTACTGTAGCTCGGTAGCATAGGCTTTGTCTATTGCAAACTCGGTATTGGAGAATTTCATTTCACATACACTGATCACATTATCCTGACGATCGAGCAATAGATCGATCTGTGCACCGTTTCCCGTTTTTGGCGCATGTCGCCAGGCTGAAGTTTCCGTAAACACACCAGCAATACCCAATGCTTGTTTAATATTACCTAGATGTTTCATGCAGATACCCTCAAAAGCATAGCCACTCCAACTTTTCCAGGAAGATGTAGATGATTTTTTTAGCCATGTACCTGCGCCGGTAGATCTGGAATGTTCGATAAATTTGAGGTAAAAAAGGCTGTATTCGTCACTAAGTTTATAAATGCTTTTATTGGCATTCTTATGTAGAGGCAGATATGGCGTAATAAAACCAGACTCTACCAATTCTTCAAGTAAGATACTTGTAGTTCCCCCGCTTTTTAGGTTACAGGCGGCAATAATTTCGTTTCTTGTCAATCCCGATGGTTTATCAGCAAGTGCTTTAACTACGGCAATATGCCTGTCTGCGGCTTCGAAAAGAGAGCGGTAAAGGTTTGCAAATTCTGTTGACAACAAGCCATCTTTAGTAAAGCAAAGCCTGTCGATAGCCTGAATTGCACTTTCACCTTTTTTAAGTTCCTTTAAATAATGGGGCACACCGCCCATTACCATAAAAACATTCAAGATCTGGTAACGGTCGAGATAGATATTATTTTTATTAAGGTACAACTCTGTTTCATGCAATGTAAAAGGTAAAAGACGTATTTTTCGCGTCAGCCGGTTATGTAAACCTCCTTTACTGTTCACAACTTTTTTAATCATCCATGTGGCAGCAGACCCACAGATGGCCACAATCAAATTTGGCTGTTGTGATGCCCATTGATTCCAAAAATATTCAAATGCAGAAAGAAAACCTGATTTATGCGAGCTTAGCCAAGGGAATTCATCAAAGAAAATTACCGCTTTTCTTTTTTTGAGTATTGGCGTTGCAAATTCTTTGAGTTGCCAGAAGGCTTCCGTCCAGTTTTTTGGTGTTGCAGGTGCCAATCGGGAACCTAAAGCCTCTGCCATCGCCCTGCTAAAATTAAGTAACTGCTCCGTAGCATTTGCATTATGAACGCCCGAAAGCTCGAAGATAAGTTGTTTTTTAAAGAACGAACGGATTAGAAAGGTCTTTCCAACCCTTCGCCTGCCAAAGATGGCTAAAAGTTCTGATGAAGGTGATTCGAGTATCTCTTCGAGTATTTTTCTTTCAGCAATTCTTCCAATGAGCAATTCCATTTTCTTTTAATTAATCAGCAAGTGCATTAATTTATCCGCGGCCAAAACATACGGTAAAAATATAATTTTGGCTGCAGATAAAAAATTATCCGCAGCCAAAATATACAACAAATATATAGTTTTGGCTGCAGATAAAAAAAGCACTTAAATAAAATACTTAAAATCAGAAGATAATAAGTAACGCTGTACACCTGTGCTTTTTCTTCGTGTTCTCTGTGGTTAAATAATGTGTAGCTTTTTTTTTGCGACGAACACACTGAAACCACTGAATATTACTTAAAAATACACCCAACTTAGCGCCCTTTGCGTTTGCTATTGCGTCCTTGCGGTTAAAAACTACAATAAATCCTTCAACACCACCCAAACATTCTCCGCCAAAATCTTATCCCCTTCTGCCGTAGGGTGAATACCATCGGCCTGGTTTAATTTAGGAACACCGCCCACTTTATCCAATAAAAAAGGGATAAGGGCCATTTGATTTTTCTTTGCCAGTGCCGGAAACATGTTTTTAAAGTCTGCAGCGTATTTTGCCCCCATATTTGGTGGAACCTGCATCCCGGCCAATACCATTTTAACATCAGGATATTTAGCTTTTACCTTATCGATAATGGCCTGAAGATTCTTAGTGGTTTGTGCAACGGGCAATCCCCTAAGCCCATCATTAGCCCCCAGTTCTAGCACAAAAACATCTACATGCTGTTTAAGCAGCCAGTCAATCCTTGCCTTACCACCAGCAGAAGTTTCGCCACTTAAACCACCATTAATTACGTTATAAGGCATTTTTAAAGAATCAATCAGATTTTGGATCAATGCAGGGTACGCTTCGGTTGGGTCGAGTCCATAACCTGCAGTTAAACTGGTACCGAAAAAAAGGATATTTTTCTGCTTGGTTACCACAGCAGTCTTCTTTTGGTCAGTTGAATCTAAAGTTTTATCTGAATTGTTTTTACTTTGGGGGTTTCCGCAGCTTATCACCACAAGGCTCAAAACAAACAGCCCCATTAATCGTTTTCGTAACATATCTAATTAATCTGTATCTAATTATCTTAACAGGCATTGCCACGTTATGTTTGGCTAAACCTATACGCAAACCTTAAAAATTCAGCTATTGGAAAGCATATTGAACATCCGAAATGTAAGCAAAATTTACCAAAGTGCGGGACGGGAACTCACCGTTTTGGATAACATTAATTTTTCGATAACTGCCGGCTCAACGGTAGCTATTACAGGCCCATCGGGGAGTGGAAAAACTACCTTACTAGGTCTATGCGCCGGATTGGACAGGGCCAGTAGCGGAACAGTTGAACTGAATGGTATTGCCCTGGAGAAACTGAACGAAGATGAAAGGGCAGCTGTTAGAAATCAATATGTAGGTTTCATTTTTCAGAATTTTCAGCTGTTGCCTACTTTAACCGCATTGGAAAACGTGATGGTACCCTTAGAATTAAGAGGCGCAAAAAACATCCGCTCACATGCCTTAGAACTACTGGATAAAGTTGGTTTGGCCGACCGATCGCACCACTATCCCATTCAATTATCAGGTGGAGAACAACAGCGCATTTCTTTAGCAAGGGCATTTTCCAACCAACCGGCCGTGCTTTTTGCAGATGAGCCCACTGGGAACCTCGATGCCGAAACCAGCGAAAAAGTAATCAAATTGCTTTTTGATTTAAACAAAGATGCCGGAACCACTTTGATCATTGTAACACACGACCTTGAGTTGGCTGCCAGAACGGAAAGAAACATTAAAATTAAAGGTGGCATAATCATTTCAGACGAAAATCCTACTTATGTCCAATAGCCTTCCAAAACAATCTGTTCCGTTTTCCTGGCTGTTCAAAATGGCCTGGCGCGATAGCAGGAAAAACCGTGCACGTTTGTTTCTTTTCATCTCATCAATCATTTTGGGCATTGCGGCTCTTGTTGCCGTTTATTCGTTTAAAGATAATCTGCAAAAAGATATTGATGCGCAGGCGAAAGAACTTACAGGAGCTGATCTGGTTTTAGACAGCCGTAAGGGGGTAAGCAAAGCCATGCAAAAAATGCTCGATACGCTTGGCGATGAGCGATCTCAAGAGAAAACTTTCGCCTCAATGATTTATTTCCAGAAAGGCGGAGGCAGCCGTTTGGTACAAATGAAAGCTTTGGAGGGAAATTACCCTTACTATGGCACCATAGAAACCATTCCGCTGGCAGCTGCAAAAAACTTTCAAACCGGAAGAAATGCCCTAGTTGATCAGACTTTGATGTTGCAGTTTAACGCAAAAGTTGGCGATTCGGTAAAAATAGGAGACCTTAATTTTAACATATTGGGTACTTTAACCAAAGCACCAGGTCAAACCGGTATTGGTGCCAGTATAGCCCCTACTGTTTATATTCCCTTACAAATACTCGACAAAACCAACCTGATCAAAACCGGAAGCCGGATCAATAACAAATTTTATTTCAGGTACAATGATCCTTCCGGAATAGATGAGTGGGTAAAAAAGAACGATAGTAAATTAGAGCATGAAGGATTTGATGCCGATACGGTAGAATCGAGAAAAGAACAAACCGGAAGATCGTTTAAAGATGTAAACCGCTTTCTGGCCTTATCTGGTTTTATTGCTTTGCTACTGGGTTGTGTTGGTGTGGGTAGTGCTATCCATGTATATATCCAGGAAAAATTAAGTGCCATTGCTACGCTAAGGTGCTTAGGATTAAAATCCCGTCATGCCTTTTTAATCTACCTGATACAGGTCTTTTTTATTGGCTTAATTGCTGCTGTAGTAGGGTCGGCTTTAGGTACGGGCATACAGTTTTTGCTTCCATTGGTATTAAAAGATTTTCTACCGATCGAGATTACCATGCAAGTTTCTTGGCCCGCTGTTGGCCAGGGTATTTTGTTGGGGTTGATCATCTCGGTACTTTTCGCCCTTCCCTCACTTTTATCCGTTAGAAAAATTTCGCCATTAAATGCCATCCGGATATCTTTCGAAAAAGCAGGCGGAAAAAGAGATCCGCTAATCTGGGTAGTGTACCTGCTGATGGCAGCCTTTATTATGGCTTTTACCCATTTGCAGATGAAAACATGGCTGCAGACACTGGTATTTGCCGCCAGTATTGCCATTGCTTTTTTACTGTTGATTTTACTGTCTAAAATCCTGATGTTTCTGGTGCGAAAGCTTTTGCCCAACTCATCCGGTTATTTATGGCGGCAGGGATTTGCCAACCTCTATCGCCCAAATAACCAAACCTTAATGCTCACGGTTTCTATAGGCCTATCAACCGCGTTTATCTGCACCCTGTTTTTCGTTCAAGGCATATTAATGAGCCGTGTTACGCTTTCATCGGGTAACAACCAGCCCAACATGGTGATGTTCGATATCCAAAACACCCAAAAGGAAGGATTGGATAGTTTAACCAAAGCTTTTAAACTACCTTTAATGAACCAGGTGCCGGTAATTACCATGCGCATTGAGGAGATTAACGGAAAGAAAGCCAGTGCAGACACTACTAACAGGAGAGCTTATCGCAACGAGATTAGAGCGACTTACCAGGATACTTTAACGGCAGCAGAGAAAATTACAGCAGGCAAATGGACCGGAAAAATAAAACCTAATGAAACGGTTTATATTTCGCTGGATCAGCGTTATGCCCAATCTATTCATGTTAGCCTGAATGATAAAATCCTTTTTAATGTTCAGGGCATGATGATCCCTACAGTTGTTGGAAGTTTAAGGGAAGTAAACTGGAGCCGGATGCAGACCAATTTCAGGGTCGTTTTTCCTGCCGGGGTATTAGAAGAAGCACCACAGTTTCATGTGTTGATGACCAGGGTACCATCTGGAGCAGTTTCAGCCCGTTTTCAGGGAGAAGTAGTACAAAAATTTCCAAACGTATCCGTTATTGATTTAGATCTGGTATTAAAACTGTTGGATGAGTTATTAAGCAAAATTGGCTTTGTGATTCAGTTTATGGCTGGCTTTAGTATGGTAACCGGATGGATTGTTTTAATATCTTCGGTATTAACCAGTAAAAACCAAAGGATAAAGGAAAGCATTTTATTGCGGACAATGGGTGCGAGCAGAAAGCAGATTTTAGCAATAAATGCGATCGAATATTTCTTTTTAGGTGCTTTTGCGGCAGGTGCTGGTTTAATTCTGGCCATAGGCGGGAGCTGGGCATTGGCTAAATTTACTTTCGACGCGGCCTTTTTACCTCCGTTTGTACCAACCCTATTGTTGTTCGGCTCAATTGTATTACTTGTGGTCGTTACGGGTGTGTTGAGCACAATAAGTATTTTGAACCAACCGCCGTTAAAGATTTTAAGAACGGAGGGGTAAGCATGTTCAGTTAATAGTTTTCGGGAGTTTTTTTAAAGTCATCATACTGAATTTATTTCAGAATCTGTCGCGCAATTAAGATAGCGTCCTTAGATTAAGTTTAACTTAAACACGGCTACTCTTCGCTTATCGTTAAAAGACCCTGAAATAAATTCAGGGTGACGATACCGTTTACAACGCGCTAAACGCCATCCGCCGAACGCTACCCAATTCCAATTTATTTAAACCAGCCTGTAGTTTTATTAATAATCAATACTTTTACATTATGATCAGATTAAACAGCGATACCCCCAACGATATTCTTCAGGATGTAAAAATCGGAGATATGGTTACTGATACTTTCAGCAAAACCGGCCTGGTAGAAAGCATAGAAATAAAAGATGATGGCCTGTACCGGATTTACGAATTTAACCTCGTTACCGGAAGAACCATTACGATTAAAAAATAGCTGGGGTTAAAAGCCTATATTTAATCACATCACCTAATATTTCTAACCAAATGTCATTATTGATCCTGCTTTTCGGTATTCTATTGCTTTTCATATTGATCTTAAAAAAGATTAATCCTATGATTGCCTTAATAGCTGTGGCAATTATTACAGGTCTTTTATTAGGAATGCCTGCTACTAAAGTGATGAATTCCATTAGCAACGGAATTGGCAGTACCTTAGGCAGCATGGTAATGGTTTTGGCCCTCGGCGCCATGATGGGGAAATTGATTGAAGATAGCGGATCGGCAAAAAAGATCGTTTTCATCTTAATCGGCGCTTTTGGCAAAAAGAATATCCAATGGGCTGTGCTGTTAACTGGCTTATTGGTTGGGATTCCATTATTTTACAATGCTGGTTTCGTGGTGTTAATTCCTTTGGTTTTTGCCATTTCAGCAACAACGGGGCTATCGAAATTATATATTGGCATCCCCATGGCCACAGCCCTTTCGGTTACCCATGGCTTTTTACCTCCTCACCCCGGTCCTGTCGCTTTAGCCGGAATTTTCCATGCCGATATTGGTAAAACCTTAATTTATGGATTAACTTTAAGCGTACCCATTGCGGTTATTGCCGGAATTTACTTTCCGAGATTGATTCTCAAACGGGATCAATCAGCAACAGTCTACAACTTTAGTATCAGTGAAGAAGAACATCTTCCCTCTGCCTCAAGAAGTTTTATTACTGCATTGCTGCCCGTATTTTTAATTATTGCCGGAACCATTGGGAGCAGTATTAAGATAGACTATATTGGTAAGCCACTGTTTACATTTTTGGCCGATCCTACAGCAGCCCTGCTAATTTCAGTTATTATCGCGCTGGCACTTCAAAGAACTTCCATTACAAAAGCAATGGAATCTTGTGCAGAAGGAGTGAAAAGCATTGCCATGATTATCCTGATTATTGCAGCTGGCGGCGCCTTTAAACAAATATTGATTGATAGCGGCATGGGCGAAACGGTGAAACAGCTTACCGGAGGTTTAAATTTATCGCCTTTACTTCTCGCCTGGTTAATTACGGCATCACTTAGGGTAACCCTCGGTTCGGCAACAGTGGCCGCTTTAACGGCTTCGGGTATGGTACTTCCTTTAATTGGCCCGGGTGCATCGCCAGAGTTAATGGTATTATCTGTAGGCGCGGGAAGTTTAATGTTTTCGCACGTAAACGATACCGGCTTCTGGATGTTTAAAGAATATTTTAACCTCAGCCTTAAAGAAACTTTCAGTACCTGGACCATGATGGAAAGTCTGGTTTCGGTTTTGGGGCTTGTTGGGGTACTGGTTTTGAATCAGTTTATGTAGAAAATAGAGTTGTCAACTTTAATAGCCATGTTGCAAATAAGCTGACAACTCTCCAATAGCCTAAAGATGAATCCGATATATCATGCACAGTCAGGATGAAAACAAATTGGAATGATTTTTTTTGGAAAGCAATTGCAGAAGCTTTTCGGTTAAAATAGCCCCGCTCCCGCTTCTGCCGATTGAAAAAATCGGCATCCCGCTCCGATGGGGTTTAAATGGCTAAATAGTGCTTCTATCTTGGGTATGATAAACCCGACCGACAACGTTATTACTTCCGATTTCAAATCCAACGTACACAAATGTTTTTAGATAACCTACATTGTCATTCTGAACGCAGTGAAGAACCCTTAGGCTCGCAAAGCAAATCTTTCCATCAAAAGATCCTTCGTACCGCAGGATGACAGAAAAAAATGAGGCAAAACCGAGCGAAAGCATTAAGATTCCCGCCTGCGCGAGAATGACGACCGTATTATAGCGAGCGCCTTAAGTCCCTATCCGCCTATCGGCACCTTTCCCCTGAAAGGGAAAGGACTAAAAAACAAATCATCGCATCCTGCAATACGCACCTGCTATATGCACCCTGCTACCCGGCCTCGCAGATTTTTTTGAGTAACAATCGCCCGTCATTTCGACTGTAGTGCAGCGGAATGGAGAAATCTTTGAACCACGTTATAGCAAGCGCCTTAAACCCCTGTCCGCCTATCGGCACCTTTCCCCTGAAAGGGAAAGGGCTAAAAAACAAATTATCGCATCCTGCAATACGCACCTTGCTATATGCACAATGCGATCTGCACCCTGCTATCCGGCCTAGGATATGATGGAAGGAAAAGACGTTAAAGCTTTTGCACCTACTTTCAACCTACAACTGACCAGAGGCAGCACACCCTCCCCGATTCTTCCCTAAAATCCGCAAGTTAGGAAAAAAAATGCTGCAAAACTTTGATAAACAATGTTTTGCAGCAAGGTAATATTCACTTAAATTAGTGTTGACCAATATTACTGCTGTGAAAATAATAAATTCAGACC
>NZ_JBHNZK010000020.1:0-75078 GCF_042464845.1 Pedobacter sp. BG31 | reverse complement strand
CAAATGCTGAGCAAGCTCAAGGATACCTAGTTTGTTCTTAATGATCTTTGCTTGTGTAGTCATAATACTAATCTCTGTTACGTTGTTTAATTTATTGTAACTGTCAGATTAAGTTTTGACTAATTCACTTAAACCAGGTTCAATAACGCAGTTCAAAGCGCTATCCATTTGGCTGCGCTACAGTCGAGCTGAGGATTTTTTTTAGATCTGTCCATGGTCCGGTATCACAATATCTTTGGGATTAATTGTAACCCGATGTTTTAATAAAAAAACCACCTATAATTTCCGCTATAGATGGTTGGCTTGAATTAAAACTAAATTATTTGGTTAGCGCTATTGTCTTATCCTGTTCTGCTTCTATCAGTTGGCTATAAAACTTCCAGTCGATACTGGGGTTTTTCATGGCTGCAACTGATATCGTTTTCATTTTATCATTCTGATTTGCAGTATACATTTTCTTTAAATCCCTCAAGGTTGTTTTCATTCCGCGCAGAATTGCAAAAAACCTGCGATCATAGAAAACGATGCTATTTTTGTTTCTTTTGCTAGACCTATATTCATCATTGGAAGCATCGCTATAGGCTTTCTGGAGTTTATCAAGAACTTTTAGTCTTTCGCTGATATTTTTCAATGACTCTTCGGACAGCTCCATATCCTTAATGCCAATAATTTCTTTTTGATCAGTTAAAACCGTAACACCGTCGATTTCTATTTCGTTTTTACCATCTCTGGAAAACAAATAAACCGAAGCCGGTAAATTATTGATATCAACCGAATCCAGTTTTATTAAATTTTTATTGAAGTTTGTACGGGCAGAAGATAATAAGTCGGCAGAAAGCGGTTTAACAATTTGGGCTTTAGCACTGGTTATTAAGGTTGATAACACTATGATTTTTAGAGCGTTGTTCATGAAAACAAAGATACTCTTAATTATTTTTTAAAGTTTACTTAACAAAAATTGAGCCTTTGATATTTATCAACAAAGTGCTTTTAAATGGCCGTTAAGCATTTTTTAGATTGCAAAAAAAATGCAAATATCAATTAAATGTGTATTATTTATACTGCTTTTTATAGAATTTTTGCAAGCATAGCGATGCGCTTACCTTGATTTTTGATTCGATCTTTGAAACCATAACACTTCAGCTCCAGCGACACTAATCACGTATCGAGCAGGTTAATTAACATGAAATATTGCTGACTATTAAGTTCGTAGTAAAAGATTATTCGCCACGTTTTTTGCGGTAGTTTTTGTAGAGCTTAACGGCAATCATTATCGCCATCGCTACGCCCATAATGCCGATTAAGCCATAAATCCAGTTAATAGCATTTTTAAGAATCACCACAAATACAATGGCAATCATAAAAATGGTGGCCAGTTCACGCCACAACCTTAATTGGAAACTGGTTAGCCTGTATTGATTGTTTTTAAGCTGTTTAACGATGTTTTGGCAAATAAAATGATAGACAAGCAGGCCGATCACGAAGCCAAGCTTAACCCACATCCAATCGGTTTGAAGCAGGCCTGAATTTAAAGTTAACATCGATGCCCCAGCCAAAACAGAAATAATCATGGCTGGAGTAGCAATGATTTTCCATAAAGTAGCTTCCATTTTAACAAACTGTTTCCGGAGGATACTTTTTTCCGGCTCGGGTTTATCGTTTGCTTCTGTATGGTAGATAAAAAGACTTAGAATATAAAAGAGCCCAGCCATCCAGCTGATCACAAATACGATGTGTACAGCTTTGAAATACTGGTAATAAGGCAATAAGGTTTCTATCATTTATGTGTCCGAATGAATTATACCTTTATTTAAAATAAATCAGAATGAGTACCCAACCTAATCAAGATAATCTCATTTTCTTCTGTTATTTCAAACCAGATAATCAGCAAATCAGGTTTAATATGAGCCTCCCAGTTACCTTTGTAATTCCCGGTAAGTTTGTGGGGAATATATTTTTTTTCCAGACCAACCGCACCACCAACTTTCAATTCTTCCAAAAAACGCTCAATCAAGTCGAAATTTTTAGATGCTCTTTTGATTATTTTCTTTGCATCCTTTTTGAATTGATTAGTTGCCTTTAGCGTAAACATTATAAAGAACCGAGAAATGATTTGATATCTTTAATAGGTTCACTAATGCCAATTCCTTTATGCGCATCTTCGATAGTTTTCCGGGTAAGTTCATTTGGAATCCTAACTTTTTCAGTATTTTTTTCATGAATAGTTACGCCAAGTTCTTTCAATAAGCTTTTCACTAATGAACTTTTATTTTCAGGAATATCGATAATTAATGTTTCCATACTCAAATATAATCAATTTTTGATGGGGCTACAAATTCTCCTGTAGCGACTTAGAGGTTAATACCTAAACTCCTTTACAACGTCAATTGCATATTTTACGTTATCGAAAGGAATATCAGGCATAATACCATGACCTAAGTTAAAAATAAAACCTTCCGTACCGCGCATGCGCTCGAACAGTTTATGGATCTGCGCCTTAATTACTGATTTATCAGCATACAATATATGTGGATCCAAATTCCCCTGAACGGCAATGCCTGCTGGTAAAGCATTTTTAATATTCAATAAATCAGCATTCCAGTCAACCGAAATTACATCTGGTTTAGCTTCGGCCATAATCGGAGCAAAAACCGAACTTCCTTTACAGAAAGAAATTACCGGAATATCTTGTCTGTTCAAATTGGCAATAATTTCCTGAATATATCGATGCGAAAACTCCTGATAATCGTTCCATGATAAAGCCAGTGCCCAGCTATCAAAAATCTGAACGGCATTAACACCGGCTGCAATCTGAAGATTCAGGTAATCGGCCGTTACTTTAGCAATTTTAGCCAAAAGTTTATGTGCCAGTTCTGGTTGGTTATGGATAAATAGTTTGGTTAATTTAAAATCTTTGGAAGAACCTCCCTCAATTAAATAACTCATTACCGTAAAAGGTGCACCGGCAAATCCGATTAAAGGAATATTTCCAGCTAAACGTTGTTGGATTACCTTAATTGCATCGGCAACATACTGCAGTTTATCTAAACAATCAATATTTAGGTTTTCAACGTCCTGGGCCGTCCGAACAGGATTTGCAAACTTAGGACCAACACCTTGAGTGAAACTTAAATCGCCACCCATTGCCTCTCCGGTTACCAAAATATCAGAGAATAAAATAGCTGCATCGATATCCAATAAATCAACAGGTAACATTGTTACATCTGCTGCAATTTCGGGGGTTTTACACATCTCCAAAAAAGAGTATTTGTTTTTAATTTCCCAATATTGTGGCATAAAACGACCTGCCTGACGCATCATCCATACTGGTGGGCGCTCGGTTTGTTTTGAAAATGCTGCGTCTAAAAATAAATTATTCTTCATGATTTGTATTTGGTATCTCACTTATCGTCACCCTGAATGCATTTCAGGGCCTAACCTATAAGAGATGCTGAACTGAATTCAGCATGACGATATGCTAAGGGACGAAAGTCTAAAATTAATTTTGCAAAGGTATAAATAAAAAAAAAACGAAGTACCTTTTTATCCCTAAACCGGTGCTTCGTTATTCAAAATGACAATATTAGTATTATAACTTACCTATTTCTTTTTCAATTTTAACAATAATATCCTTCGAACGTTGGGTTTCAGCAAGTTCTTTAGCCTTTTTGGTATAGGCTTCCGCTCTTTCCCGATCTTTTTTGCGCAATGCGAGATTAGCCAGGTGAATCAGTACATACGATTTTTCATTCTTACCTCCTACCGGAAAACGGCTTGCCAGTTGAAAGTGATATTCGGCCTTATCAAAGTTTTCTTCCTTCAACGCCATATTGCCCTGCATAAATTCGTAGTAACCCCTGCGGCTTTTGGCCAAACGCTCAGGTTGTGTAACCTCGGCAAGCAAGGCTTTGGCCTTCCCAAAATCATTGTTTTTGAAATGTTTCGAAGCCATTAAAACCGAACCATGTTTAAAATGGCTCCAGATTACAAAACACATCAATAATGCCGAAAGCGCTGCCAACTGGTATTGATGGTAAAAAACACAAACCAATCCGGCAAGCAGGAAAATGGCCATTAAAGCATATCTGCCCTTATTATTGTACATTAATGACTATCGGTAAATTTGTAACCTACGCCACGAATGGAATGGAAATAAACCGGATTTTTTTGATCTGGCTCGAAATATTTACGGAACGTTAAAATAAAGTTGTCGATTGTTCGGGTTGATGGATAAACGTCATAATTCCAAACCGTTTCTAAAATCTGCTCTCTCGAAACCGCATCGTTTTTACGTTCAATCAGCAATTTCAACAGCATGGTTTCTTTTTTGGTTAATGGTGTAATGGTACCATCATCATGTTTCAGCTCAAAAGAGTTAAAATAAATGGTTTTATCACCAATTTTGTAAGAATTCAATTCTTTTAGATCGTCAGATTTTAAACTGCGTTTAACCAGAATACCAACACGGAGAATCAATTCTTCTAAGTTGAATGGTTTAACCAAATAATCATCAGCGCCTTTTTTCAAACCTAAAACACGGTCTTCAGAAGTGTTCTTCGCAGTTAAAAACATGATTGGAACTTCTGCATTCTCTAAACGTATGGTTTCACAAACCTGAAAACCATCCATTTCAGGTAACATTACATCTAAAACAATTAGATTAAAGCGTTCTTCTTTAAAAACTTTAAGAGCGGTTTTGCCATCTTTAACGGCGTGAACTTTATAACCCTCCAGTTCGAGGTTTAATTTGATAGCATCTAACAAGTGATCCTCGTCCTCTACCAATAGAATTCTTAATTTTTGTGACATAATTGAGATTAACTAACTAAATGTTACTTCAAAAATACTTCCATGAGGCTGATTGTCTTTTACTGTAATATCTGCATCATGGTATTGTAAAACCTCTTTCACAATAAACAAGCCTAAACCTGTTCCTTTCGCTTTTCTGACATTCTCGTTACCAACGCGGTAAAACTTATCAAATATCAACATTTTTTCGGCATCTGAAATACCCGGCCCTTTATCAATTACGCTAAACTGAATATGTCCATCCACTTTGTTTAAATGCACATTTATCTCATCGCAGGGACTTGAATATTTAACTGCATTTTCAATTAAATTGGTAACAACAGACGATAAGGCAAATTTGTCACCCATAAGCTGCAAATTTGGCTGAATATGGGCATTGATCAATTGTTCATTGCCACAGGAATGAACCTGAAGCCGATCAGTAATTTTATAAACCAGCTCTGAAAAATTAAACTCCTCTTTAGGAAAGGTATAAGATCGGTTTTCAATTTTAGTAGCCAGTAACATATTCTCGACCAGATCATCCAGGCGCTCGATGTCTTTTAACGAGTTATTTAACAGTGAAATTTGACGCGCTTTGTCCAAATCTCTTTTAACAATGGTTTGGATAGAAAGTTTTATAGCTGCTAATGGAGATTTTAACTCATGCGTAATCGACATTAAAAAATTTTGCTGTTGCTCGCGTAATTTATCCTCACGTTTTAACGATTGATGTAGAAAATAGCCACCGAAACCAAGCAAAAATAAAAATACCGAACCCTCCCCCATAATCATCGTCATGCGGCTGGGTTGCAAACGCACCACCAAGGTACCCCACGAAATGAGTTGAACCAATGCATAAAGCAATAATGCGTAAAATATAATTATAGATTTCTTCATTCCCTTGGGTTGATTATATGGGTGATTTGATTACACCGATTAATTCTCTCCTTGGTTCGTGTCCACACAAACCATAGCTCAATATTGTATAAGGGGTTAAGAACTATTTCTTAAACACCAAATCCAATGCTTCAAAAATGGCTCTTTTCGCTTTCTCCAATTCAATCTTGGTATGAGCTGAAGATACAAAACCAACTTCATACCCCGATGGACCTAAATAAATTCCTCTATTGAGCAACTCGCGGTGCATTACTTTAAACTTCTCCATGCTGCCGGCATCAATATCATCAGCCGACTGGATTTTATCCTTATCGGTAAAGGCAAACCAGAAGATAGAGCCAATGGTAAACACTTTAAACTTATAGTTACGTGCAGTTGCAAAACGCTGAATGCTCGCTACAAATTCCTGTGCTTTATTGTTTAAATCTTTATAAAAACCAGATTTATTTAGCTCGGTTAAAGTAGCAATTCCCGCTGCCATGGCCACCGGATTACCTGATAAGGTTCCGGCCTGGTAAACGCCCCCATCAGGAGAAATGTGCGCCATGATTTCGGCACGGGCACCATACATACCAACAGGCAACCCACCGCCAATAATTTTACCATAGGTAACAATATCCGGTGTTATGCCGTAATGCGATGCTGCACCTTCAAAACCAACCCTAAATCCGGTAATTACTTCGTCAAAAATTAAAAGTGAACCATTATCGGTACAGATTTTACGCAAGAAATGAATGTATTCTTTATCCTGCATAATTAAACCGTTGTTGGCAGGAATACCTTCTATAATTACGGCGGCAATCTGATCTTTAAACTGGGTAAATGCCTGCTCAATCGCCGCCTGATCATTTAATGGGACTACAATGGTTTCTTCGGCAAAAGACTTAGGCACCCCTGCAGAAGAAGTTTCGCCAAAAGTAACCAGGCCTGAACCTGCTTTAACCAAAAGCGAATCGCTATGCCCGTGGTAGCAGCCCTCAAACTTTAAAATCTTATCCCGATTGGTAAATCCGCGTGCCAAACGAATGGCTGACATTACGGCTTCGGTACCCGAACTGGTAAAACGGATTTTCTCTACAAAACGGTTGTTTTTAATAATCAATTCTGCCAGTTCATTTTCCAGGGCTGTTGGTGCGCCAAAGCTCATGCCATTCTGCATCACTTCGGCAACTTTTTCGCGGATTTTAGGATTGTTGTGTCCTAAAATTAGTGGACCCCAGCTACCGCAGAAATCGATAAACTGATTACCATCGGCATCCCAGATATAACAGCCATCACCTTTTTCGATAAAAAGTGGCGTACCATAAACTGATTTAAAAGCCCTTACAGGCGAATTTACACCACCAGGGAAATACGTTTTCGATTTTTCATACAATTCAGCAGATTTTGCCCTCGAAATATCAGGTTTACTGCCTGTATTTACCGGAATATCGGCTTCATTGCCTGCAAACATTTTCTTTAATGAATCTAACATCTTTTTAAGGTTGAAAGGTTAGAAGGTAGAGGGTGGAAGGCTTAGGGCGCCTGAACCCTAAATCCTTGAAAATCTCTATCCCATACCATGAATTATTAGGGTTAAAGACTAAAAGGCAGAAATTGAAAGATTTTGGACACATAAACCCTCAACCTTAAAACCTTCTGCCATCTACCTTAAAGCCAGTTGTTATTTAAAATATCTTTAATATGGTAAGTAGTAATAATACTTGCGCCTGCTCTGGCAAAGGCATGCATGGTTTCCATTACCACTTTTTGTTCATCGATCCAACCGCGCTCGGCTGCTGCTTTTACCATCGAATATTCACCAGATACGTTGTAAACTGCAATCGGCAAATTGGTATCCTGTTTTAGCCGTTGAATGATGTCAAGATAGGCCAGGCCCGGTTTTACCATTAAAACATCAGCCCCCTCCTGCTCGTCTAAAGCCGCCTCTCGTAAAGCCTCTAACGGATTTCTGAAATCCATCTGATAAGCTTTTCTATCCCCTTTGCCAGGTGCGCAATCAGCAGCCTCTCTGAAAGGGCCATAATAGGCTGAAGCAAATTTTGTAGCGTGGCTCATAATAGCTGCATTTACAAAACCGTTTTCATCCAAAAGATTACGCATGGCTTCAATCCTACCGTCCATCATATCAGATGGCGCAAACATATCTGCACCTGCTTCAGCATGGGTTAATGCCATTTTTGCGATTACTTCAACTGTTTTATCGTTTTGAACGTAATCATTTTCTAAAATACCGCAGTGACCGTGGGTGGTATAAGAACATACGCACACATCAGTAATCACATATAAATTATCGGCGAATTGTTTTTTTAATTCGCGTACCGCTACCGGCACTAAGGAATGATCGTGGTAAGCCGATTTGGCATCTGCTGATTTTTCATCACCAACACCAAAAAGCATGATTTTATTGAGCCCCTTTTTCATTCCGGCTTCCACATCTTTTACCAGCGTATCAACAGAATAATGGTTTACACCAGGCATGGCATCAATGGCGTGGGTAACATTGCTGCCCGGCACCACAAAATAAGGGTACACAAACATATCCTTTGATAACCGTGTTTCGGCTACCATCTCTCTCACTAACGGGTTTTTCCGTAATCTTCGCGGACGATTTAACATTTCTTTATCTATGTATTTAGTATCAAGTATTTAGTATCGAGTATCAAGATTGAAGTATCGGGTATCAAGATTACAGTATCGGGTATCAAGACTTAATTATCTTAAACCCTAAACCTTCCTGCCCTCTACCTCATCTCTATTCCAAACACCGCTTCTGCCAATCCAATTTCATCCGGAGAATATGGCAAAGCATATTTAACGCCCATTTCATCAAATTTCTTACCGGTAGAGTTTCCTATGGCAATTACCTGCTGACCTGGTTCCAATAAATTGTTTGCAAAATAGGCATCCACATTTGATGGACTGGTAAAAATAAGCACATCAGCATAACTCCGATCTATATCTTCTTCTATTACTGTTTCATAAATAGGCAGATCGATTACTTTAGCATCAGCAGGTAGCGACTTTTGAATAGATTGCAAAGAATCCTGTGCCCTAGGAAACAATATCTGCTGACCGGCAACCAGTTTTGCAAAATCTTCCGCAACCTCTGTAATATCACCACTCTCACCAACAAAATCAGCAATATGCCCAAATTTACGTAAGGCGTCTTCCGAACCTCTGCCAACAACACCAAATTTGGTTTTCTTTGGCAATACCGGTTTCAGGTTGAAGAAATATTCAACACTATTGCGGCTGCTGAAGAAAACCCAATCTACGTGCTTCAAAATAAACTGATCTAAAACAGTTACGATCGGGAAGGTACGGATTAGTGAGCGTCCCTCAATTTCGATATCGTTATTCTCTAACGCTCTACGGAAATAACTGTGTTCGCCGATTTCGCGCGAAATAAAAACCTTTGCTGGTTTCTTTCTGTCTTTATTAAACTTTTCAACAATTTTTTCAGCCAGGCCTTCGGTGCTTTCTGCACGTAAAAACAAGCGTTCGGGAAAATGGTCGGCAGTTTCGGCTTTTGAAGTCCAGATTTCGAATTTTCCGTTTTCCTTTTTGCAATAACAGCCTAACGGCATATGGCAACCACCTTCAAAAAGGTTTAACACCTTACGTTCAACCGTTACGGTTTCAGCTGTTTCGGGATCATGTAATTTTTGAAGTATTTCAAAAAGTTCGGTATCATTTTCCCTGATTTGAATAGCCAAAGCACCTTGGGCAGGTGCAGGGATAAACTCAGTAGTTTCCAGTTCCTCTACATGTAGATCGGTCACATCAAGATTTAAACGTTTAACACCAGCTTTGGCAATCAAAATCGCATCATAATCTTCATCGCGCAGCTTTTGTATCCGGGTAGGTACATTTCCGCGTAAATCTTCAATTTCCAAATCAGGTCGAAGACCTAATAATTGTGCTTTGCGACGATTAGATGAAGTACCCACCATTGCCCCTTTTTTTAGCGACAACTTTTGTGTAACATCAACGCAGTCTTTTAAAATCAAAAGATATTCACTTGCTTCTTCACGTGGTGGTAAAGCAGCAATGGTCAATCCGGCAGGATGTGTAGTTGGTAAATCTTTAAGGCAATGTACAGCAAGGTCAATTGTTCCACCCAAAAGCTCTTCTTCCAGTTCTTTGGTAAAAAAACCTTTGCCTTCCAGTTTATCTAATCTTAAGTTCAGGATTTTATCTCCCTGAGTTTTAATGATTTTGATTTCTGCATCAATTCCGATGGCTGCTAACTCATCTTTGATATGATTTGCCTGCCATAAAGCCAGATCGCTACCGCGTGTTCCAATGGTTAATTTCTTCACTATTAAGATTAAATGAATTACAAATTTAATTTAAATAGTGGTTTATACCATGAATTGTTTAAAAATGAGACAGTGAGGTTACAGAAAGGAGAATTTAAAGGATTTCTATGACATTTGGCTATTATCTGTTGTCATTCTGAGCGCAGCGAAGAATCTACCTACAAAGATGTTTACTTTTCATAAAAAAGATCCGTCATTTCATTCAGGATGACACAAAAAAAAGGATCCCATATTATCTATTGTCATTCTGAGCACAACGAAGAATCTACCTACAAAGATGTTTACTTTCCATAAAAAAGATCCTTCATTTCATTCAGGATGACACAAAAAGAATATGAATATGAATAAATTAAGGCTGGTTTACCAGAATTTCTTTGGCCATGACCATCGGCACGCTGATGTATTTTTTCTCCATGTAGTTCATAACACGTTCTAAAACTTCACGCGAGGCTTCATCCATCTGACTGATTTCGTCAGCAAAAACGCCATTTATAGCTGTGTTTTTGATTTCTTTAATCTTTCTTGGCACTTCCTGCATCGCCAGTTCAATCCGACGTTGTTTTAAAACAGAGAAAAACTCGGTAATGTTATTGCTGATAATTTCTTCGGCATGCACCAGTTCGTTATAACGTTCCTGAATATTTTTGCGTGCCACCTCCTTCAACGATTCCACTTCGATATAATGCACAGGATTATTATGGATCACTGAAGGCAGAACATCATTCGGAATAGCCAAATCTACAATCACTTTTTTGCCCTGATCGCCATTTAACAGTTTAGCATATATCGCCTCGGTGATAATTGCTTCGGTAGAACCCGTACAGGTGATGATCACATCAAACCCTTCATTAAAATCTTCAAGTGCCGCTAACGGGTAAGCTTTACCCCCTAGCTCTTCAGCCAAAACTTCGGCTTTAGAGAACGTACGGTTGAAAATGGAGAAATTGGAGTATTTATGTTTGTTAAGATATTTTGCAATATTCTGATTGGTTTCGCCGGCGCCGATAATTAAGATACGTGAGTTGCCGCACATGTTCAACTCTTTTAACTTGCGGTAAGCCAATGAAACAACAGAAACCGGATTTTTAGAGATATTGGTATGCGTATAAACTTCTTTCGCCGTTTTAACTACACGATCCATAATCATGCGCATATAATCGCCGGTAAATCCGGCATCGCGGCAACTTTCGTAAGCTTTACGGATTTGGGCAAGGATTTCCTTTTCGCCAACCACCAAACTCTCTAAAGAACATGATGTTCTAAGCAAATGGTTAAAAGCTTCCTCGTTTTCGTATACAGTAACATTATCCAGAAAACGCTCCATAAATTCAGGAGGCAGCCCCATGTCTAAAACAGTGAGAAATTTAGTTACAAATTCCTTGTCGGTTTTCTCTTTGGTCAGGAAAACAAATTCTACACGGTTACAGGTTCCGACATAAAAAATTTCGCTAACGGGAAGCTCTGCTTGAACATTCTTCAACCTGCTATCTAAACTCTGGTCACAAATAACTAATTTCCCTAAAGATTTCAGGTCAATGTGGTGATGCGTAAAAGCTATTACTTTTAAATATTCCAAGTGCTTCCGTTATTAATATTATCGGGATACAAAAGTAACATGGTGAAGGCATGTGACTGTCATTAACCTGTAATTTACATCAATTTAGAACGGTTTTAAATAGCAAACCTAAAGATTTAAACCCTATACCGATCCATTATGAAGAGACCAATTTATAAATTTTTCCTTTGGATTTATGCACTTTTCTACATTCTGGCAGGATGCAACCACCTTTTATCCACTGAGGTATATTACGTAATCATGCCAAAATGGTTGCCTGCACCTGGCTTTTTAATTTATTTTTCAGGAATATTAGAAATTATTTCAGGGCTGTTATTGTTGATTAATAAAACCAGGAAATTTGCCGCGCTACTCATTATAATGATGTTGATTGCCTTTTTGCCTGCACATATTTACATGATCCAACAGGCACCGTTTATGCTGGGTCAAATGTTAATTACGCCACTAATCGCGTGGCTTAGGTTACCACTTCAATTCTGGTTTATAGGCTGGGCAGGTTATTATTATAAAAGGACAGTTTAATGTTTTTTCTTTTTGGAAAAGCAAAACCTGCATTTTATTTTTGGGTTAGTCCCGCTCGTTACAATCTTTTTAAACTTCTGTCATTCTGAGGAACGAAGAATCTTTTCCATCGGTTGCAGATGCTTCGTGCCTCAGCATGACAGCACATCCAGGGCAATTGCAACAAAAAAGATTTTCACTACTATCGGGTTTAGGTAGCATGACCTCAGCTACTATTAATGGTTTTCTTGCGCTCGCCCTACAAATGCACTAACTAGTAATTGCTCAATAACACACAACAAAATGAAATTTTGTAGGTTTATATTTTATACCAATCCTTAAAATTATGATTACACAAAGCAATTTTAGCCTTAACGGTGCAGACGGAAAATTAATTATTGGCGACATTACTTTTGATGAAAAAAACCCTAATACCCCAATCGTACTTTTTGTACACGGCTTTAAAGGTTTTAAAGATTGGGGCGCGCATAACTTAGTTGCCAGGTATTTTGCCGGTAATGGTTACCGTTACGTCAAGTTTAATTTATCGCATAGCGGGGTTCCGGTTGATGCCCCAACAGATGTTAATGACCTGGAAGCTTTTGCCAGCAACACGGTATCGAAAGAACTCTTTGATATCAATGCAGTGTTGGATTTTATTGAGAAAGCTTATGGTAAAGACACAAAGGTGAACCTGATAGGACATAGCCGTGGCGGTGGATTATCAATTATAGAAGCAGCAAATGATTTGAGGATCAACAAACTGGTTACCTGGAGTGCTATTGCCGCTTTTGATAGTCTTTGGAAAAAAGAACAGGAGGCAGAATGGAAAAAAACAGGGAAGATCTTTGTAACCAACACCCGCACCAAAGAACAAATGCCACTAAATGTTACCTTATTAGAAGATCTGGAAGAAAATGCAGCGACATTAAATATTATCGATGCAGCAAAGCGCATCAACATCCCCTGGTTAATTATACATGGTGATGATGATGTTAATGTACCTTTCGAAATCGCCCAAACCTTGGCAGAAGCCAATCCGAAAAGCAGGTTGGTTAAAATTGAAGGCGCCAACCATGTTTATGGAGCAACACAACCTTATACCAGCGAAACTTTACCACCGCAATTATTTAAGGTTTGTGAAAAGGTGCTTACTTTCTTGCGAGAATAATCATAACTGTCATTCTGAGCATCGCGAAGAATCTTTAACTAAATAAGATCCTTCACTGTGTTCAGGATGACACCCGCTCTTAAGTTACTTATTTTTTAGAATGAGAAACAAATTTAACTATCCCCTCTCCTTACAAAATTACGCATATCGCTACCACTCGGGCTTTGGAAAATCTCTAAGTCGAAGTATGGTACCGCTGCCAGCAAGTGGTCAAAAATATCGGCAGCCACTTCTTCAAAACGCTTTAAGGCCTTTTCTTTAGAAAAAACATAAATTTCAATCGGCAGTCCATTTTCTGTGGCCTGCAACTGGCGCACCATAAAAGTAAGCTCCTTATTGATATAGGGATTGCTTTCCAGATATTTTTCTGCATACACCCTAAAAGTACCAATATTGGTCATGTGGCGACCGTTCACCAGATTGTTAGGATTTACTGTATTTTCTGCATTGTAACGTTCAATAAAAGCCTGGGTTTCCCGAAGGTAATCTTTAAGAAAATCGATGCTCTGCAACCTACTGATCAGTTCCTCATCGCAGAATTTAATACTCGAAATTTTAATATTAATATGCCGTTTAATCCGCCTGCCTTCACTTTCTTCCATCGCCCGCCAATTTTTAAACGATTCACTAACTATGGCATAACTAGGCACAATGGTTACGGTTTTATCCCAGTTGCGCACTTTAATGGTGGTTAAATTAATTTCGGTTACCTCGCCATCGGCACCATATTTTTCTACTGTGATCCAGTCGCCAACCCTCACCAGATCAATGGCACTCATTTGTACCGATGCTACAAAACCTAAGATAGGATCTCTGAAAACCAGGATAAAAACAGCTGTTACTGCGCCAAAACCACCGAAAACATATACCGGAGATTCGCCAAGAATAATCGAAAGGATAAGTACGAAACCAACAATGTAAAAAACAATTTTGGCTACCTGTTTGTAGCTCCTGATGGGTTTATCGGCATATTTTTTTGATGATTCCATGATAGAAACCACCGCATTCAAAAACGCATTTACAGCAAACATGACAGCCAAAACCATGTAGATTTTTGCCAGAATCAAAGCATAAAAATGCCAGTTTTTAAAATAGACAAAAAGGTATGGAACAACATTATAAATGATATAAGCGCCAAAAATTAAGGCAAAAGCCCTAAAAACACGGAATTCGAATAACGCTTTTTGCCAGTCTGACTTAGTTTTGGCACTTTTTACCACAACGATAAACACCTGTCTGGTTACCAAAATGGTCACAAACAAGAATAAAATAACGGCAACAAGTCCGATCAGAAAATAAGAATAAATGAGTTCGTTACCTGCAAGGCCTTTACCGGCCAGCCAGTTTTTAAGTTCATTAAAGAGGTATTGAAACTCCGGAATCTTCATCAAGGCAATTTAGGATTTATTGGTTAGAAAATTAAATGGTCTTGTCATTCTGATCCGATTGCTATCGGATGCAATGAAGAATCTTCTGTGAGAATATCGATGATGTTGAAAATATGTTAGTATTGATAAAGCTGCAGTAGTTATAACTCGGCAATACCAGTATTTGGATTCTTCGCTGCGCAAGATAACAGCATAGTAGTCTGTGAGGAAACAGACCACGGCTTACTTTGCCATTCCAGCAATAACAATTAAACCTTTTCTACCCAGTTGCCATCTCCTTTGATGATATCGATCAGTTCATCCAAAGCGTAAGCTGTGGTTACATTTTTCTTTACCACTTCTTTGCCACGATATAACGTAATCTTATCGGGTCCGGTGCCTACATAGCCATAATCGGCATCAGCCATTTCTCCGGGACCATTAACAATACAGCCCATGATGCCTATTTTTATTCCTTTTAAATGGTCGGTACGGGAACGGATCAATTGCGTGGTTTCCTGCAGATCGAAAAGCGTTCGTCCGCAGCTCGGGCAAGAGATGTACTCTGTTTTACTGATTCTTGTTCGGGTGGCCTGCAAAATACCGAAACTGGTTGAATTGATCAGTGAAAGATTTTGTCCTTCGGCATCAATCCAAACGCCATCGCCAAAACCATCAGTAAGCAGGGCACCAAGATCGGTAGCAGCATAAAGCATTAAATGATCGGCATCTACATCCTGGTAAGTTCTTTTTATAATTACCGGAACCTGAATATTTTTTTCCTGCAATTCAACAAAAAGGGCCCTTTGTTCAGCCATGCCGTGTGATGCAGAAGTGTTTAAAATCAGAACAACGTTAGATTGAAATGTTGAAATGTTGGCATGCTGGAATGTTCCTGCATCAACCTCAACAAAGTTTAACAGATCATCTTTATGATCAGCTTTGATAAATTCTTCCAAATTGAATAGCGGATGACAGTTGTTATTATCCTGAAGTTTTAGCCACGTTTGGTAATTATAAACCTGTTTTAAATTTCCCGGGAAAGAGAAAGATGGCAGATTATCTCCTAAATAAGCTAAATCGCAAGCCTGATCTGCCAGATTATATTTATCTAAACCTGCACTATAGTGATAACCAACCGAACTTAAAAAATAAGGATCTTTTAAATTTTCTTTCGAAACATCAATCATCACTACCGGATGGTGATGCCCGCCGATATGTTGTACAGGAGTAGTTATACGGCGGTTGTATTCGTAAGGACTATAAGTTGGGAGTTGGGCGTTGGGAGTTGGGAGTTTTTCAAGAGACTCCAAACGCTGAACTCCTAACTCCAAACTCCTTTTAACGTATCGGTCTGCCAGAGCTTTAGCTACCGGTGCTTCAAATTCAGGATCTTCGGTTAAAGAAACGCGGATGGTATCGCCTAAACCGTCTTCCAATAAAGTTCCGATACCAACGGCTGATTTAATTCGACCGTCTTCGCCGTCGCCAGCTTCTGTTACACCCAAATGCAAAGGATAATTCATCCCTTCTTTAGCCATAGTTTCTACCAGTAAACGATAGGCCTGAACCATAACCTGTGTATTGCTGGCTTTCATTGAAATCACCAGGTTATAATAATTCTGGTCTTCGCACATGCGGATAAACTCCATTGCCGATTCGACCATACCCCGTGGAGTATCGCCATAATGGCTCATAATCCGATCAGAAAGTGAACCATGGTTGGTACCAATGCGCATGGCGGTGCCGTATTCCTTACAGATTTTCACCAAAGGGATAAACTTTTTATAAATCCGGCTTAACTCCGCATTGTAAGCATCCTGCGTATATTCTATGTTTTCAAATTTCTTTTTATCTGCATAGTTGCCTGGGTTAACCCGTACTTTTTCTACAATACGGGCGGCCATTTCGGCAGCATTTGGTGTAAAATGGATATCGGCAATTAATGGAACATTATAACCGCGAAAACGCAGTTCTTTTTTAATATTGGCCAGATTTTCGGCTTCTTTAATGCTTGGTGCAGTAATACGCACATATTCACAGCCGGATTCTACCATGCGGATGGTCTGCTCTACCGTACCCAAAGTATCCATCGTATCGGTGGTCGTCATCGATTGGATCCGGATCGGATTGTGTCCACCCAATGCGATATCACCAATGTTTACCTCGCGGGTTAAGTACCTCGAATAAGCGGTTAAACTGTTGCAATATCCGCCAGCCAGATCATGTTTTGCCAATATATTTTCCATCTGTTTGCAAAGATAAGGATTGTTGGAATGTTTTAATATTGGAATGTTGTAATTAATCGACCCTTTGCTTCAGGACAACATTTAATTTTTTTCGAAAACTGAAAAGTAGTATCGCTTGATAAATGCATTGGGTTTAGCATGCTTGCAACACCCAGGTTTTTAAAAGGGACGGTAGCGGCATTCTCTGGCTGTCAGCCGGAGCGCAGTTGAATACCAGACAGAGATCCAGCGCACGTGCCGGGTAACTCAGATAGATGCACCAGTCTTGCCTTCGTGTAAGTATCAGAGCCTGTGTTTTAGATAGAAGAACTGGCATTCTCTTTTGAAGAGCAAGGTCAGTGATAATGGGTTAAGTTCGGTCCTGCTGTTTGTTGCAATCCTTTTGGAAGAAATATTTAATGAAACAAACCTGTCTAACCCAAAAGGGATTTCCACTCCCATCAGGTCTAATGATTTTGATGTCAGGTGAGCTTGGCATACTTGCACCGGCCCAGGTTTAATAAACGGGATGGAAGCGGCATCCTTTGGCCTGTTGACCTGGGGTAATGAGGGCGGGCCAAAGATATAGCGTACAGCCCGACTAACAATAACAACTGCATTAACCTTGCTTTTCTGATCAGATCAGCCTGTCTTTAATTACCAAAGTATTGGCTACAATATCATGCCAGCACTGGTGTTTTTTATTAAGGAAACTATATAGATAGCCAAAGAAAACAGGAATTACGGATAAAATTTTAGAAAAGTTCCTGGCAAAGGAAACACCAAAAGAAATCTGGCTACCTTCTAAATCGGTTACTTTAATGTTTAAAAGTTTTTTACCAATAGTTGCCTGGCTTTTAGCTGCTTCGGCAATGCTGCCGTAAACTAATTTGACTAAAAATATCAACGGAAAAGGAACTAAAAAAGCCATAATCCGCTGATCTTTCCCTTCTATAAAAATATAACTGGTTAAAATAATTAGGGTATAGATGCCGAAAATAATAAAATGATCAATCACCGAAGCCAATAATCTTTGATCAAAAGCAGCGAAATATTGAGGTGCAGTTTTTTGATAAGCAAAACCTAAAAGCTCACGCAATTCGGACATTGCGTGAGCTTCTTTATAATCGTCCATTCCAGGTTTACGTATAAAAGTATTCGCACTGATATTTAAATCTTTCAGTTCGTTTAAATCATACGGTCCTTGCGGCTTTCCATTAATTACAACTGTATATTGATCAGGATTCATGGGATTGGATCAGGATTGTTCGGTTTTAGGACTGTAAGTTCAGCATTTAAAAAGGTTAGATCGAATAAAGCCTTACACCCTCCACCTTAAAACCTTCTACCTTTCTAATATCTGCTTACTTCAAAGTTACTCAATCCACCATCTAAATTGATAAAGATTTTTTTGGTTGAGGTTTTATAGTTTGAAGTTTCGTAAACACCATCACTCAATTTTTCAAAACCATCGAAATCCTTAGCCGATAAGCCAGTTTTGGTTTTGATACGGCAACCAGAGCTTGCAGGCACATTGATTTTTACATCAGCCACACCAGACTTTACGATTACGTCTGTTATCGGTAATAAATCCCCGAATTTGATATCCAAAGCTGCTGCCCCGCCATCAAAGCGGAAAGTACGTACTTTATAATCGGCAAAATCAAAGTTGGCTTCACCAGCACCCAGTTTCATCAAAATATCCCAATTGGCTTCTTTGTTCAGTTTAAAATTAACATCATTACCCCCGTCGCCAAAATTCCATTTATTCTTTTTGTCATCCATCTGGAAAGTCAGTACGGTAGCACTATCGGTAAGTAATTTCTTTAAAGAAAAGTTACCATGTTTTTTCTTTACGTCAGCATTGATCAACTCATCGGTTTCACCATCCAGGTTAAATGATATACCACCTCCGGAAATATTTAATACTGTTTTTTTTGCATTGTCTGCCGCCACAAAAGGCTCAGATAAACTTAAATGGTTAAAAGATGTATCACTATTATTATCGTCATCATCATCGTTGTTATGTTCAATATTAATATCGACATCTTTCTTAAACTGACGTCCCCACCAACTGCCACGCTCAGGAACCTGTTGGCCTCTATAAAAAAGAAACGAAAGGGCCACGACTAAAACACCAATAGAAATGATGCTTCCTGTTTGCGAATTATTTTTATTAAACAGGATATTTAAACCTGCTATGATCAAAAATACCGGCCAAAAGCTCCAGACATTGCGCCAATAAAAAGTGATTACACCGAAGTTTTCGAGTAGGAGTACGCCGCCAATAAAAAGCAGGATGATACCCCACATTAATCTATCTAATTTCATTTCTTTAAGCTTGAGGGTTAGCGGATGTTGAATGATCGTCTGTTTTAACCGGTGATGCAGGTTCGTTTTCTACTATCGTTTCAGAAAAATCGGCTGTTTTTTGTTTTTCAGCTTCCTGTTGGTGCTGAAAAGCTGCCCAGTCATTTTTTCTTTTTGATTTGGCTATAATACTTATGCCCAACGCGATAAATATCAGCGGCCACATGTACCTGAATAAATTACGGATACTAAACCAATCAGGTATAAAATCCATTTCGCGCATCAGGAAAAAACAGCCAATTACCAGTAATACCAATCCGCCTATAGTACGGCCGGTATCATTAGATTTATTGAATTTACTAAAATCAGGCTGGGTTTCGAAAGGTGTTTTCGGCGTGCCGTCTACCGGTTGGTTCCAATTCTGGTTTGCCTGGCTATTGGGACCTGCAAAAGGGTCGGTTGTTCCAAACGGCTGTGAATTTGGGTTTTTATTACCAAAATAGTCATTAAATCTGGAAAACCTTGCTGCCGGATCATTGTTAACCGGAACAATAATCCACATGATGATATAGGCAATTAAGCCACCTCCTGCCATAAATATGGCCGATAATGCAAATAACAACCTGATTATGGTAACCTCAACCTGCATATAATCTGCAAGTCCCGAAGCTACACCGGCAATCATCTTATCGTGTTCGTTTCTAAAAAGCTTCTTTTCCATAATATTGTTCATTTTGTGTTTAAAAATCGAGCGGGGTGATTAAAACCTCATCTACATTTACCCCTTTACTTAAGTTCAAAATGGTAAATAATGTTTCTGCAATATCTTCAGGCTGTACAAATTTTTCATCTGGAATTGTCGTGCCTTCCCAGGATGAAGTTTTGGTAGCGCCTGGCAAAAATGCTGTTACTTTAACATCGTGAGGTGCCAACTCTTGCCGCAATACATGATTAAGACTCAACATCGCTGCTTTTGTTACACTATAACTTCCGGCATTTTTTGCAGGCACCTTACTTGCCACCGAACAAATGTTGAATATGTGGCCCTGCTTGGCTGAGCGCATTTTTTTTCCAAAAAATTTGCTCAGATAATAAGTGGCATTTGTATTTAAATGTTGTTGTTTCTCAAAGGTTTCGTCATCCTCGTCAAGCATACTGCCGGGAAAAAAGCCGCCTACATTGTTGATTAAAACATCTACCTGATCGAGATTAATTGTAGTCGAATTTAAAAAAGCATATACTTCTTCTTTAACTGAAAAATCTGCCGCGTGGATAAAAACAACATTCCCATAAGGGGTTAACTCTTCCCGAAGTTTATCGAGGTCGCTCAAGCTCCTCGCTACTAAAATTAAATCGTACCTGTTTTTGGCAAGTTTAGCCGCAATAGCTTTACCAATTCCCTTAGTTGCACCGGTTATTACCGCTTTCATTATTTATGGTTTAATTTTTGTTAACAAAAAACCATAATTATATTCAAAACCACGAATATTTTTGTAATTAGCAAAGCGCTCCAACTTTTTTATCGTTTCTTTGTAGTAGTATAGAATGATCATTTAAATTAAGCAAATATATACGGAATGAATTTTACCAATTTCGGCAGATACATCCTGCTACTTAAGTCTGTATTCAGAAGGCCGGAAAAAATGAAAATTTACTTGAAAGAAATCGCCAAACAGATGGACTATGTTGGCGTGGGTTCTTTAGGTTTAATTGCTATTATTTCTACTTTTATCGGCGCAGTAATGACTTTACAAATTGCTTTCCAGCTGGTTAGTGATTTTATTCCAAAAACCATTATCGGCTCTGTGAACCGTGATTCGAGCATACTGGAATTGAGTCCAACTATTAGCGCGATTGTACTGGCAGGAAAAATCGGTTCGGCCATTTCATCTGAAATCGGTTCTATGCGGGTTACCGAACAGATTGACGCATTGGAAATTATGGGTATTAATGCGCCAGGATATTTAATTCTTCCTAAAATCATTTCGGGCATTACCATGGTACCCATGTTGGTTATTATTTCGATGTTCTTAAGCATTACCGGTGGTTATATCGGCGGTTCGGTTTCCGGCGCAGTAACGCCAGCAGAATATATTCAAGGTATTACCACCGATTTTAACCCTTATACCATTACCGTTGCTCTGGTAAAAGCATTTGTATTCGGATTTATCATCACGTCCGTTCCGGCATACGAAGGATTTTATGTTCGCGGTGGTGCACTTGAAGTTTCTCAGGCCAGTACAAGGGCTGTTGTAATTAGCTGTATTTCTATTTTAGCTTGCGATTATATCGTGACCCAATTGTTATTATAATGATCGAAATTAAAGATATTTATAAGTCATTCTCTGGAAACGATGTATTAAAAGGCATTTCCGGAAAGTTTGAAGAGGGTGTAACCAACTTAATTATTGGCGGTTCTGGATCGGGAAAAACAACCTTGCTAAAATGTATGGTAGGTTTGCACCAGCCAGATTCTGGATCAGTATTGTACGATGGCCGCGACTTTACACCTATGACCTATGAACAGCGTATCGAGGTACGTAAAGAAATTGGCATGTTATTTCAAGGCTCCGCCCTGTTTGATAGCATGACGGTTGAAGAGAACATCATGTTTCCTTTAAACATGTTTACTGATCAAAGCAGAAAGGAAAAGCTTGAAAGAGTTGATTTTTGTTTAGAAAGGGTAAACCTGGCTGGCAAAAACAAATTATTTCCGGCAGAATTATCTGGTGGTATGAAAAAACGTGTGGGTATTGCACGTGCCATTTCTATGAACCCAAAATACCTGTTCTGTGACGAGCCCAACTCGGGCCTGGATCCGAAAACTTCCATCGTAATTGATGAACTGATCAAGGAACTCACTGAAGAATATAAAACCACCACCATTGTAGTAACCCACGACATGAACTCCGTAATGGGGATAGGCGATTATATTCTGTTTCTGCATGAAGGAAAGAAATTCTGGGAAGGCAGCAATAAGGAAATTGCCCATACCGACATTCAGGAACTGAACGATTTCGTATTTGCCAGCCGCTTCATGAAAGCCGCAAAAGACAAGTTTTAAGAAAAATCGTATATTTGTATATGACTACGGCAACTAAAAATATCATTCACAAATTGGAAACCTTACCAGAAAACATGGTAAACGAGGTAGAAGATTTTATTGATTTTTTAAAAGCCAAACATTCGAAGAGCTTCCCTAAATCGGCAAATGAACAGGCAAATGTTGTTGAAGAGCCGAAAAGCTTGTATGGTGCTGCAAAAGGTACAATTCTTTATATCTCTGATGATTTTAATGAGCCATTAGATGAACTAAAGGATTATATGTAATGCGTTTTTTATTAGACACCCACATTTTTTTATTTTTTGTCAATGGAGATTATTCTATCTCAAAAAAGGTAATTGATATCATCAACAATCATGATTCAGAAAAATATATAAGTGTAGTAAGCATCTGGGAAATTACGATCAAACTTAATATTGGGAAGTTGAAATTAAAAGATGATATAAATTCTATCTATCAGTTGCTTGAAAAGCATGGTGTAAAAATACTGCAACCATCTAAGAGCGATTTTATCACCTACTTTACATTACCTTTAATACATAAAGACCCATTTGATAGATTAATTATTTCGCAAGCACTTACAAATGATTTAACCTTGATAACTGACGATCAATATATTGTCAATTATCCAAATTTAAAGTTATTTAATTAAATGATACAATTACTCGCCCCCACCCACTGGAAAGATTATGAACTGATAGATTGCGGGGATTTTGAAAAATTAGAACGTTTTGGAAACGTAATCCTGATCCGTCCTGAACCTCAGGCGGTATGGAAAAAAACATTATCAGAACAGGATTGGAAAAAAACTGCCAATATTACTTTTAAAGGCCGCTCGGCAACTTCCGGCGAATGGGTTAAAAAAAACCAATCCATCCCAGATCGTTGGCACGTAGAATATAAAAATAATGAAGTTGCCATTAAACTCCGCTTAGGTTTAACCTCATTTAAACATGTAGGTGTATTTCCGGAGCAAGCCGTAAACTGGGATTTTATTTCCTCATCAATTAAAAAGTTTAAAACACCACAGCCTAAAGTTTTAAATCTTTTCGCCTATACTGGTGCGGCATCGCTAATTGCAAATGCAGCAGGTGCAGAAACTACCCACGTAGATTCGATTAAACAGGTAGTTACCTGGGCAAATGAAAACCAGGAACTTTCGGGATTGAAAGATACGCGCTGGATGGTTGAGGATGCGCTAAAATATGTAAAGAAAGAACTAAAAAGGGGCAAGAAATACAATGGCATTATCTTAGATCCACCAGCTTATGGCCACGGCCCCAATGGAGAGAAATGGAAACTGGAAGATCATATCCAGGAAATGATGCAGGATGTTGTACAGTTACTAGATGAAAAAGAACACTTTCTTATCTTAAATACTTACTCGCTGGGGTTCTCTTCCGTAATTGTTGAAAATTTAATCCGTACTTCTTTTCCCGCGGTTAATAACCTCGAAACGGGAGAACTTTACTTACAGGCTACTTCCGGCATTAAGTTGCCATTAGGTGTTTTTGGCAAATTCTGTAATGTGTAAATGTTGATTACTTTATTTTAAACTACCAGATTTCCGCCCTACTTTCATCGGTCCGGAAAAGACTAAATTTTAATTATCTAATATATCTATGAAATTCCCTCAATTAGCAGGCACCGTAATACTTGGTTTTGCCGCAATAAGCTTATTTGCCAACTGCAATTCAGACAGTAAAGGCGGAAGCAGCATTGGTAAAATCTTCTCCACCGATACCACCAAAAAGAAGACAGACTCAACCGCCAATGTTATGAAACCGGTTGATCCAAAACTTTACGATTCATTGGTAAAAAAACTGGCAAACGGAGATACTACAGGCAAATGGCCGGTAAAAAAACAACCTTACCCTTTGGCTGGGGCAATTTTACCTTTTAAACGTATCGTTGTTTATTATGGAAACCTGCATTCAAAAAAAATGGGTGCACTTGGCGAATATGCACCTAAAGAAATGTGGCAACGCCTGAATGCTGAAGTTAAACACTGGGAAAAAGCTGATCCATCTACGCCTGTACAACCAGGGTTACATTATATTGCTGCTGTAGCTAGCGGAACACCAGGAAAAGATGGAAAATACATCAACAGGATGGGCAACAAACAGATTGATTCTGTTTTGAAAATTGCTAAAATGCAACCTAATACCATCGTGTTTTTAGATCTTCAGGTCGCTTTAAGTACCATAAAAGCAGAATTGCCACACATCGAAAAATATCTTGAACTGCCTTATGTACATTTAGGTATCGACCCGGAATTTTCAATGAAAGATGGTTCATTGCCTGGCAAGAAGATTGGCACATATGATGCGGCAGACGTAAATTATGTGACACAATACCTGGCCGATATTGTTAAAAAGCATAATCTGCCTCCAAAAGTATTTGTATTACACCGTTTTACAAAAAAGATGGTAACCAATTCAGCTAATATCAAACTGCGTCCTGAAGTACAGGTCGTTGTGCATATGGATGGGTGGGGCGAACCTGATTTAAAAATTGGCACCTACCGCCACTTTATACAAAGCGAGCCGGTACAGTTTACTGGTTTTAAGCTATTTTATAAAAATGATCTGAAGAAAGAGCCAAAGCGGTTAATGACTCCAGAAGAGCTGTTAAAGCTTACGCCAAAACCTATATATATTCAATATCAATAACCTCGAAGCCTGTAATTCCAATTACAGGCTTTTTTATATTTATAACTGGTTGCCATACTTAAACCATTCATAAGCAACAGCAACACTGACAACCTGCAGGAATAAACGAGTTTAAATCTTGCTAATTGGTCAAAAAACGTATTTTTTTTTGAAATAATCCAAAAACTGGAATAGATTTTATACCAACTTAGAATATGCAAATAGCGACATTTGGCGGAGGCTGTTTTTGGTGCACCGAAGCCGTTTTTCAGACTTTAAATGGGGTAAGCCAGGTGACTTCGGGCTATATGGGAGGAGAGTTAAAGCATCCAACTTATATGGAAATATGTAATGGTGATACGGGACATGCGGAGGTCGTTCAAATTACATTTGACGAAAATGTGATCACCTTCAACGAGCTTTTATTAGCATTCTTTAAAACACATAATCCAACAACCTTAAACAGGCAGGGGAATGACGTTGGTACACAGTACCGATCGGTAGTGTTTTATGAAAATGAAGATCAGAAAAAACAGACGGAGAAAATGATCGCGGATTTAACAGAACAATATATTTTCGATAGGCCTATTGCTACAGAAGTGGCTCCCGTAGCTGAATTTTATGAAGCAGAAGATTATCATCAAAACTATTATGGCAATAACCAGTCAAAACCATATTGCGCTTTTGTAATACAACCTAAACTGAACAAGTTTATTGTAGATTTTAAAGATCAGATCAAACCAGGGCTCTTGTAATAATTAGCTTTCAAAGGTAAGTAAGGCATGCTGGCTGGCCGTATAAAGATCCCTCCAAACCCTATTGATTTCCGATTCTTTCTTTGCTGCCTCTAACCCACAGTATGGAAACAACGTGGCTGCTAATTTCCAACAGGCATGGGCCAATTTACGGCTGTTTAAGCTTACCTCGTTTAACTTGTCATCTCCAATTTTACCTTTATTCATTAATTCATCCCATGATTCATCAAAAGAAAGGTAAAATTGCGTACGTAGGCTTAACAATTCAGCTTTGCAGTCGTTAAGCACACTGTTAAAAAACAAAATCTGCGATTCGCTGTATCTCCCAAGTCCAGAACGGGCATAAAAAGATTGTTCAACCAATCTGACAAAATGATTGGTCATTCCTAAACTATTTACGGCTAGTGTGGTTTCTGCGAGTTGCAAAAAGGGGTAATCAAACCCGCAATCGGTCACTTCAATTTGTTGATTAATTTTAAAGGTCCGATTTTCGTTCACGCTTAAATTACAAACTTCAAATGCATGGCTTCCTGTGGCTATTAAACCAAAGTACGACCAGCCTGGTAAAATATTCACTTCTTCCCTTTTGAGGATAAATGACTTTACTTCCGGCAATCCGTTTTCATCCAAAATATCATCACCGCTTTCATTTTTGAGGGTACAATTGGCGGTAAATATAGTGGCATGTGATGCACCGCTGGCATAACTCCATTTACCATTAAGCAGATAACCTTCCTGAGTTTTAACCGCTACTCCACCAACAGCTCCACTTCCTGCAAAACAAACTTCACGCTCAGCAAAGATCTCTGCAGCCAGTTCGGGATTTAAAAATCCGGCAAACCAGCCCGCACCTGCACAAAGGGTAACGGTCCAGCCTAAACTTCCATCGGCTTCCGCTAATTCTTCTTCCAACCTTAAAATTTCCGGAAGTTTCTTCCCTGGCCCACCATAAACCTCGGGTACAAAAAGCTTAAACCAATTTTCCTGATAAGCAAGCTGCAGAATCTCGGGATGTAGCTTGCCCATTTCTTCAGAAATTGCAGCATAAGGTTTAACTCTTTCCTGCCATGTAGCGTTTAATGTTTTGTTCATGAGTGATTAATGCGAAAGATGATTAGGCGATGCTGAGTTTATTTTTGTTAATGATCTTTTTCCATTCAAAAAAACCAAATATGGCTACTATGAACAAAAATGTTGTTAAACAGGCCATGAGCGGAAGTTTTTTATGAAATAGCAATGGAATGGCCACAATATTGGATATGTTCAGGAATATCCAGTTTTCGATTTTGCGCTTAGCTAACAACCACATGCCTGCCCATGCCGTTGACGACACAAAAGCATCAAACAAAGGCACATCTGAGTCGGTATAATGCCTCAAGACCAGGAAAAGCAGTACGAAGCCGATTAGTGAAATTGAAACTGCAATGATTAATTCATTATTGCCCGAACAAGATACCTGACTCTCACCATCCAGCTTTCTCTTTTTCCAGATAATCCAGCCATAAATGCTCATTACCAGATAATAAATACTCAAAAGCGTTTCCGCGTACAATTTTACGTTCAATAATAAAAACATGGATAGCAGAATCGAAATTATTCCGGTAGGATAAAGCCAGATACTATTCTTCTTCGCTAATAAAACTTCAGCTACGCCAAAACCTACGGCCAGCCATTCAATTAATGAAGTATTTAAAATCTGCTCCTGAAAAAGTTTAAACCAGTCTTGAAAACTCATTTACAATATTTGTTAAAATGATTGAAAACTGCTTTCAGGGCGAAACAGCAAGGTAAATGCTAACCTCTTTCCTACGTCGGTATTATCCGCATCAGGTTTATTAAAGGTAGAAGGTTTATGGTTTAAGGTTTAAGGTTAATACCCCCTATACCTTAAGCCTTTTGCCTTAAACCTCTAAATGGGTATAATCTCAGCAAGTTGGACGCAATAGAAACTGCAATACCAAAAAGCACCCCTTTGAGCGAGGCAAATATAGGTTTAAAAATGAAATGTTTTGATCGAAATGAGAAGAGTTGTCAACTTTCCTGCCAACAGGCTACTAAAGTTGACAACTCAAGAATCTATTTAGAATAACCCCAGCTGTCCTTTATCGTCTATATCAACATCATCTGGGTTGGTGATTTCGAAATCTATCTTTTTAACAGGTTTTTCATCTGCCTTGGGTTCATCCCCGGCTTTACCACTTTCCTTTTTAACTGTTCCAGGTTCTGATTTCGGTTTTTCTACTGCAGCAGATGTAGCTTTTACTTCTGGTTCATCAGCCTTAACTGCTGGTGCTTCCGTACGTTCAAACTTTGGTTTTGGCTGTGCTGCAGCAGGTTCATCGGGTACGGTCGGTACAGTTTCGTTACCGGTTCCCGCTTCTTCATTTTCATTGGCAATTTCCGCATCAGGTATTGATTCCTCATCCCCGATTTCTTCAACAGTCGTTTTTGCTTGTTCTTCAACAACTATTTCGGGTTCTTCTAACGCTACTTTCTGAACATCATGCGGAGATAACCTGTTACCGTTCGCTTTCAGTCCTTTAACATCAATCAGTTCCGACAGGGTTAAATCCAATGTTTCGGGAATCTGGGTTTTACCTTTTAAAACATCGACAATAACTCTCGCAGCCGGATTGGAAGTCAGGTACAGCAATTTCGATTTCTGCTCTTCACTGATAAAAATAGTTTTCTTGCCATTAGCCTGCAGTTCAAACATGAAACGTTTGATAAAATAGTTTTGTGCTTTACCTTCAAAATGCACTGCTGCAAAAATCTGTTCAGGATCAAACTTCTGGATCAGGATCAAGCCATCATCAAAGTGATTGCTCAGTTCGAAAGAACTCAACTCATAATATCCATCTTTATGTACCTGTAAAATACGGTCATCCCCATCAAACTCGCCCAGATATTTTCCGCGTCCATCAACGTTCAGGCGCTTCAATAGATCATCGTACCAGATTTTCAGACCTGATAAGGTAGAAACACCCTTACTTTTCAGAACGATTTTCTTAACCGGGTACTTAGATACAATATTACCCTGCGAACCACGTCCTTTAATGGCCACTTCGGCAAAATCGAGATCGAACTGCAGCTTACGCAGTTTAGAATGCGGCTTTAGTGCTACATTGATCACTTCAGCTTCTCCATTCGGATTAGCGGTGAAATACAAAACCTTTGAGCCTTTCGATCCCTTGGTTAAATCATATTCTTTATCCCGTGTTACGCCTACCACTGCAAACCTTTTAATATAAGAAGTACCGCTCGCCCCATCCTTATAAACCATGTTATAAATGGTACGCTCGTCGTTTTTCTTAAAAACCTGCACATGGATAATCCCTTTACCCACGAAAGTTTTATCAGCTACTTTGGTAATGATGCATTTCCCATCTTCACGGAAAACGATTATCTCATCAATATCCGAACAATCGGCAACAAATTCATCCTTGCGCAAGCCCGAACCTACAAAACCATCAGCCCGGTTTACATATAATTTTACGTTGGCTAAGGCAACTTTTGATGCTTCTACCCGATCAAACAAACGGATTTCGGTTTTACGTTCCCTACCTTTACCATACTTATCCTTCAGTTTCTGATACCAGGCAATGGCATAATCGGTAAGGTGTTTTAAATGATTTTTAACAACTTTAATCTCATCTTCCAGATTTTTCATCTGCTCGTCAGCTTTTTTCACATCAAAACGGGTAATGCTACTCATCGGCTTATCAATCAGCTTCTTAAAATCCTCAGGCAATATTTCGCGGTAAAGCGATGGTTTAAACGGTTCGAATAAAGCATGTAATACCTGAACCACGGTTTCAAAATTGGCAGAATTTTCATATTCAGGATTCTTATACATGCCCTCCTGAATAAATATCTTAAGTAAAGAACTAAAGAAAATTTTCTCCTGTAATTCGTGCAGGCGGATTTCGAGTTCTTTTTTAAGTAAACCCTTGGTGTGTTTGGTATTTTCAATCAGGATATCGTTCACACTTAAGAAGTGTGGCTTATCATCCTGGATGATACAGGTATTTGGCGAGATGGAAACTTCACAGGCCGTAAAAGCATACAGCGCATCAATAGTTACATCAGGCGAAATACCCGGTGCCAGGTGCACTACAATTTCTACATTGGCAGCGGTATTATCCTCAATCTTTTTGATTTTGATCTTACCTTTATCATTGGCTGATAAAATGCTGTCAATCACAGATCCAGTTGTGGTACTGAAGGGTACTTCAGTGATGACCAGGGTTTTCTTGTCCTTTTCGGTTATTTTTGCACGCACACGGATTTTGCCGCCGCGCTGCCCTTCATTATAGTTCGAAAAATCAGCCATTCCCCCCGTAAAGAAATCGGGCAGGATATTTGGGCGCACGCCGCGTAATGCTTCCATCGATGCATCCAGCAATTCGATGAAATTATGCGGCATTACTTTGGTGGCCAACCCTACCGCAATACCTTCTGCACCTTGTGCAAGCAATAAAGGAAATTTAACCGGTAGCGTAATCGGTTCATTATTACGCCCATCGTAACTCAATTGCCATTCGGTAGTATCAGGATTGAATACCACTTCGTTGGCAAATTTTGATAAACGCGCCTCAATATAACGTGGTGCTGCAGCGCTATCACCCGTAACCGGATCACCCCAGTTACCCTGCATATCAATCAGTAAATCTTTTTGCCCAATCTGCACCATTGCATCTCCTATTGAAGCATCGCCATGCGGATGATACTTCATGGTGTTCCCGATTACGTTAGCTGCTTTATTGAAACGGCCATCGTCCATCTCTTTCAGAGAGTGCATAATGCGGCGTTGAACAGGCTTTAAACCATCATTAATATGCGGAACTGCCCTATCAAGAATTACATAAGACGCATAATCGAGAAACCAGTTTTCGTATAAACCGTTGATTGGGGTTATGGTATGTTTGTGCTCTTCGTTTACGTTTTGATCTAATTCTTCACTCATTTATTTACAGAAATTGGCAGCTGTAAATATAATAAAAATGATGGCACAGCGTGAAGAGAGGTTATTCACATTTTGCAAAGTGCACCCATCCTATCGGCTGGTGGCTTACTTGCCGAAATTTAAATTTGCTTGTGTTGATTTGGAAAGCAGGGTTCTGTAGTTTTTTTTAAACGTTACTCCCGGCTTTCCGATTCGATCTTTTTTTTGCGCGCAAGCCATACTCAGCCTACAAAAAAGGATCTCCTCTGCAATCCGGTTTAGATGGATAGTTTCGTGCTGCTATTTAGGGTGGCAAAGAGCAGAAAACAAATCGCGCATTGGAAACTGGCAATAAAGAACAATTGCAAACATACCATCAAACTTATATTTCCTTAAATGCCTTACATGTTGAAGGAACTAAAAAAGATCCTCCACTGCGTTCAGGATGACAGATCATTCCTCTCCCAACAGCACACCCGAAACGTTCCAGGCACTAGAGCTACCGCCTTCAGGTTTGCCCATCGGGATGGTTACTTTTATGGTATGCGTACCCGCCTTTAAATCGCCCAGACTGATCCAGTTTGGATTGGTAACCGTACCCGGACACCAATTAGAACGGCTTAAATCTGACGAAGAAAGTCCGCTTTCAAAATTGCCCGAAGCCGGGTTGGATAAACGGTATGATCCGCAATCCTGCCGCCATGGGGTAAAAGCAAAAGCTTCTTTTCCATCTAACCAGATCGTATTTTTCCGGGGTACAAACTCATCGCCATTGCCCCAGCCACCATGTCCGGTGGTAATGTAACGCAATTTTGCATCTTTTAAATCCTTTGTTAAAGTAAAAGAAACCTCCAATCCCTTATCGCTGCTAAACATGGTCGCATACTCCTGCCCCGCCATTTCCATTACATTGGTGGAATTGAATAAAGGTAAAATCACTTCTTTCGCCACTTTCGGTCTTCCGCCGTTGTGTAGCGTAATATTCAGGGAAACCTGATGTCCGCCTTTATCATAATTTCCAATGAAAACAGCTACCCAGGCTTCTTTTCCGTTCATCAACGGAAATAACTCCGAAACATCCTGACGGTAATAAACTTGCTCCGCCCAGTTTTTATCTTTCAATTTTAAGGTATTGTATTTACCCACGCCAAAAGGCGTAAAAAAGCGCATCAGTTCAATTACCGGATCATAATCTGCCGTAGCCACTACGCCCTGGTATTTCTTCCCGTTTCCGTTATCATAAACAGGCAGTTCTTTAACCGAATTCTTAAGCGCATCCATCAAACTGATCTTCTTGTCAGTCGGGATAATAAATACTGAACCTGTCCTGTCGTAAGCATCACCGTTTGATTTTTCTGTTAAATCAACAAATACAGTTGGGTTGACCAACGCCGGGAATTTAACTTTTCGGGCGATTACCGTTCCGCCGGCAAAGCGAAAAACAGAATCGTTTGATTGTGGTTTATCAACAAAATTAATGGTTTCGTTACTAAAAACATTTAAAGTGATAAATCTGCTTTTCCAAAGCAAATCTTTATAAGTTAACCCATCGGTTAGTTTAACTGATATCTTTTCTAAGTCAATTGGCTTTACCTTCTTAACTTCTTCAATTTTTGTAGCGGTTATATAACTGTTTCCATTACGCACCTGCTCTAAAACCAGTCCCAGACCTTGCCCCAAACTTGTTGGCGCAGCTTTTATACCGGCATCGGCAGTATACCATAAATCGATACGGTTAGAATTTACCACCGTTGTTGCCCTTTTGCAGGTGTAGCCTAAAATTACTTTTGTCTCCGTACCCAATTCAAAAGCCTGCTTAGCAACTGCAGCGCTATCAGCAGTAGCAATCTGATTATCGACACCTAAATCGGCCACCTGATACAAAACCTGATCGGGCTTGTTTACAATGCTCTGTTCGTAAGGATATTTCGCCTTATGATTGAGAATGGCTGCATTGGTAATTAAGTTCTGCTTTGCAGAAGCAATAACCACTCCAGGATTCCGATCTTCTTTTGGCTTCCCATCAGCTGAACGGAAATAAGTAATTTGATAAACGGCATTACCCTTAAGTATGCCCTGCGCATGCAGATTAAAAGAAATAAAAGCAGAAAAAATGAGGGTGTAGAGGTATTTCATTGTGACCAAAAAACCAAATATAGAGAATAGTTTAATAAGCGTTAATAAGCGAGACAACAACCAATAGCCTACGGCAGAAATCGTCATCACCAAAGCAAGGCGGAGTGTACAGATTTAACAAGACAGATTTAGCTTCGCTGAGCCTTCGGGTTCTCGACTGCGTTGCACTCCGCTCGAAAGGACGACGATCCAAAGAAGAAATACTTCCGCGACTAACGCTCCAACCGATCCTCAACAAAGGCAAACGGTATCAAACTCTTTACACTGGGCACTTTTAAAACTTCTCCATTTAAACAATAAAAAATTACCTCAATCGGTGCATTTTGTTTCCGCTCAAATTCTACCATTACCTGTAAGCAACCTCCACAAGAAGTTACTGGCTTTAAAATCTCAAAATTATCGGTCTGCGCCGTAATCGCCATGCTTTCTATTACCGCATCCGGATAGGTAGAACCAATACTAAAAAGCGCAACGCGCTCTGCACAAAGTCCTGAGGGATAGGCTAAATTTTCCTGGTTACTGCCTAAAATGATTTCGCCAGAGGCCAGGCGGATGGCAGTACCTACCCTAAATTTAGAATACGGAGAATAAGAGGTACGTAAAGCCTTTTCTGCGCATTCGCAAAGGGTTTTATCGGCCAATGTCAGTTCAGAAATATCAGCATACTGTTCAAAAGTTATATTAAGATTTATAGCATTCATTTTAATTGATTTGGAACCGCCAATGTTAAATTTTTACAGCGGGCGAACAATTTAGGTTATTTTTTGTATTATTTAGTAAACCTGCCCTAAAATTAATTTTAATGGCACGCTTTAGGCATTTATCTAAATACCAAACACACTTAGCTTTGAATAAATACGTACGCAAAAGTCTTAAAATTTTATTGTGGGTAATTGCTTCCATCATCTTTCTGGTGATTGGTGTGGCCCTTTCGCTAAATATTCCAGCTGTTCAGAATTTTGTTAAAGGAAAAGCGATAAACTATCTTAAAAATAAAACCAAAACCGAAGTGAGTCTGGAGAGCATCAAAATTGCTTTACCAAAAGATGTGGTTTTAAACAAGTTTTACATCCAAGACCTTAAGGGTGATACCTTATTATATACAGAGAAACTTTCAGTTGATATCAGTTTATTCAAATTGTTGAAAAACACGGTCGAAATCAATAACATTGAACTTAAAAATGTACGTGCCAATGTAAAGCGCATTGCTCCAGATACCACCTTTAACTTTTCTTTCCTGGTTGATGCTTTTGCAAGCGATCAGAAAAAACCGGAGGAGCAGGTGAAAAAAGACAGCACTTCTACCCTAAAATTCTCTGTTGATAAGGTCTCTTTCGAAGATATCGGCATTAACTACCGGGATGATGTTGCCGGTAATGATGTAAAGTTGTATTTAGGCGCATTCAAAACCAAAATCAAAGATTTCGACCTGGCCAATCAGCATTATATCATTAAAGAATTAAGCCTGGTAAATACTTCGTTCCGTTATCTGCAACAAAAACCACTTGTTAAATTGGTACAGCACATTACCAACAGCGTTGATAGCGCTGAAAAAACACAGGGTAAGCTGCCATTGATAGAAGTACAGAATTTCGTTTTCAATCATGTAAAGGTCAACTATGACGACCAGGTTTCGACAACGAAAGCAGTTGCCGATGTAAACGACCTTGGCCTGGTAAACCTGAAAGTAGATTTAACCAATAGTAAATATGCTGTAGATAATGCGCATTTAAACAAATCGAATATTCTTTTCGCATTTAAGCCGGCCCCAAGCAACGATTTAAAGAAAGTTAAAGATACCGTTGTTCCTGAAAAATCATCATTGGGATTGATGATCAAAAACATTAGTTTAGCCGATAACGATGTACAGTTCGACAACCTGGGTGCAAAACCCGCGACTAAAGGCATGGACTTTAACCACCTAAAAATAACCCAGTTGAACTTAGGCGCAAGCGATGTAAGCTATAATGCAGCAGGCATAAAAGCCAATGTTAAAAATGGTTCTTTAAAGGAAAAAAGCGGTTTTATCCTGGACGAACTGCGAGGCGATGCAGTGTATAATGATAAACAGATCAAGCTGAGCAATTTCATCCTGAAAACTCCAAATACCAGCATAGAAAATGCTACCGAGTTAAATTTTAGTTCAATGGAGGATTTGACCAAACACCCGGAACGCGTAAAATTGAATATAGCCCTAAAAAACACCACCATTGGGTTAAAGGATGCCGGATATTTTAGTAATGCTGTACCGGCAAATTATCGCAACGAAAAAATAAAAATCAATGCTGATGTTAACGGCTACCTGAACGACCTGAATATCCCTAAACTACAGATCAGCGGTTTAAAAAACACACAGATAGACATTAGTGGAAAAGCGAAAGGTTTACCTGATGTTAACAAAACCTTTCTCGATTTAAACATCAAAAAACTTCATGTAACTAAAGGTGATATCCTGGTAGCTGTACCTAAAAAATCGTTACCCCCTTCAATTGAACTGCCTAACGTAATTGATGCAAAAGGTAATTTTAAAGGTTCGATGACTGATTTTAATACCAACCTGAACATTAATACCGATATGGGTGGTGCTGTAGTTGTTGCGAGCATGAATGGCCCTAAAGGGAAAGAGCGTTATAAAGCGGATGTGAGCTTAAATAACTTTAATGTAGGCCGGCTTTTAAAAATGCAGCCTAAACTGGGCCGCGTTTCCGTTAAGGCCAATGTGGCTGGAACAGGCCTTGATCCTAAAAAAATCAATGCGAAGTTTAATGCCAAAGTGTTAAATGCTTATTACAATAAATACACTTACCGAAATTTAACACTTGCCGGAGATTACAGCAATCAGCGTATCAACATTAAAAGCAACATGCCCGACAGTAATGCCAACTTTAATTTAGACGCGAAAGTAAACCTTGCAGGTAAATATCCTGCGGTAAAAGCAGATCTGAATCTAAAACAGGTAAATCTTCAGGCTTTAAACTTTAGTCCAACGGTTTTAAGTGCTGCCGGAGTGGTTAAAGTAAATCTGGCTACTGCGGATGCGGATTACCTGAACGGATCGGTTGATGTTACCGGATTACAGCTCGTAAAAGATAAACAAAGAATTAATGTTGATACAATTTCGATCCGTGCAAAATCTACCGCAACCGAAAACGAGCTCACACTTAAATCGGAAGTACTTTCAGCAAAAATCGACGGAAAATACCAGCTTACAAAAGTGGGCAGTGCAGTCATTAACGAAATCAATAAATATTATGCTTTTGGTACGGTTACAAAGGTGCCCGATCAACGTTTAAGATTTTTTGTCCAGGTGTATGATTCTAAGTTATTAAAGAACTTTGTGCCTGAGTTAACGGTATTCAAATCGTCACAGTTTTACGGACTGATTGATACTCAAAAAGACAGCCTGCAGATTAAAGGCAACTTTCCACAGGTTGTTTACGGCGATTTTAAAGTAGATACTACGGTGTTAAACATCAATAATGACAACAATAAATTAGACTATAGCTTAACTGTTAAAAGCCTTCAAAGTCCATCTGTTGCGCTTTTCAATACCGAAGTGAGTGGCAATGCTGCAAATAACAATTTAGGTGTTAACATTTTCTTGCGAGACAGGCAGAAAAAGGACAAGTATGTAATTGGGGGTAATTTCCAATCGATCAATAAAGATTTTAAATTCTCTTTAGATCCGCAGAAACTTTTGCTCGATTATCAGAAATGGGTAGTTTCGCAGGATAACTATATCCAATTTGGCGCTTCGGGCATATTGGTTAACCAATTTCAGATCAGCAATAGTGGTCAGTCATTATCTATTAACAGCAATCCCACACAACCCAATGCACCTTTAAATGTAACATTTAAAGATTTCCAATTGGAAACCTTAACTAAATTTGCTGAAACCGATACGACTTTGGTTGGTGGCCGTTTAAATGGTACTGCAAACGTTAAAGATTTGGCCGGTACACCAAAATTTGAAGCAAACCTCACCATCGATCAGTTGCGCTATCAAAAAGATCAGTTGGGAACCTTACGCTTAGCGGTAAACAACAATACCGAAAATGCCTTCGAGGTAAATGTTGCCTTAACCGGGGTACATGAATTAAGGGTAAACGGATTTTATTATACTGCGCCTAAAAGTGCTTTGAATCTTACCGTGAATATTGATAAGATCGAAATGAAAAATATTGAGAGCCTATCTGCAGGCCAGCTTAAAAATGGAACGGGCACGCTATCAGGGGAACTGAGTGTTAAAGGTGAATTAACTGCTCCAAAAATATTGGGCGATTTAACTTTCAATAATGCAGGGATCAGGGTGGCATACGTAAACTCCTATTTCCGCATGCCCAACGAGAAAATTTCCTTCACAAATGAAGGGATCAGTTTTAACAATTTTACGCTGATCGATTCCTTAAATCAGAAGGCGACCATCAATGGAAAAGTTTATACCAGCAATTTCAAAAATTACCGTTTTGGTTTAGACATCAAGATGAACAATTTCAGAGCAATCAACTCGACCGCAGCTGATAATGACCTGATTTATGGAACGGTATTTTTAACCAGCGACATTAAAGTGCGAGGCGATTTGAACCAGCCTGACGTAAACATGAACGTTAGGGTGAACAAAGGCACAAAATTCTTTTTTGCCCTGCCATCAAGCGATCCTTCTGTTATTGACCAGGAGGGAATTGTGCAGTTTATTGATGCTGACGCGCCACCATTTAATGGCCAGAAAGCTTTGAAAGTTGATACCGTTAGTAAAGCTGCCATGAAAGGGATTAACCTGGTTGCTGCCATCACCATTGATCCTGAGGCAGAACTGAATGTGGTGGTAGATCCGTCAAATGGCGATGCCCTGAATATCAAAGGCGAGGCAGACCTCAATGCAACAATGGACCCAAGTGGAAAAATCAGTTTAACAGGCCGTTATGAAGTTATAGATGGTTCGTACAATTTATCAGTTGGTCCGCTAGGCAAAAAAGCGTTCAAACTGGTAAAAGGAAGTACCATTGTATGGACGGGTGAACCTACTTCAGCCAATGTGAACTTAACGGCATTATACGAAGTGAATGCGGCCCCTATCGATCTGATCAATGAGCCGGATAACATCCAGGCCAAAACCAAATTGCCTTTCCAGGTTTATTTGATGATGAAAGGAGAGCTATTGAAACCAATCATTTCTTTCAAACTTGATTTGCCGGAAAACGAGCGTGGTGCGTTAAATGGAACAGTATACACCAAACTGATCAACGTAAACCGCGATGAAAGCGAATTGAACAAACAGGTTTTTGCACTATTGGCATTGAACAGGTTTATCGCCAATAATCCTTTCGAGAGTTTAGCCGGTGGCGGCGGTGGTGTTTCTACCCTGGCCAGATCAAGCGTGAGTAAATTATTAACAGAACAGTTAAACAACCTTGCTTCTGATTTAATTCAGGGTGTAGAACTGAACTTTGGCGTAAATTCATCAGAAGATTATTCTACCGGATCACTTCAACAGAAAACAGACCTGGAAGTTGGCTTATCAAAAAAACTATTAAATGATAGGCTTACGGTTACCGTAGGAAGTTCTTTTGCCCTGGAAGGACCGCAGGCACCGGGCGAAAAATCGACCGATATCGGCGGAAACGTAAACGTTGAATACGCTTTATCAGCCGATGGACGATACAGATTAAGGGCTTACCGACGCAACCAAAACGATGTAATTGTACAGGGGCAGATTATCGAAACCGGTTTGGGTTTCACCCTCGTAGTAGATTACAATAAATTCAGAGAGATTTTCCAGAAAAAACGCAACAGAAGAAACATTGAACAAAAACCTAAAAATGAGACAACTAATTAGACCAATTTTATTAGTACTGGCCTGCTTAGTTTGGGCTGCATGCAGCTCTACCAAATCGTTAAAGCCGGGACAACATTTATACACTGGTGCTGAAGTAAAGATTAATCCAGATTCTTCAGGTAAAATTGATGATGAGAAACAGGTAAAGCGCGATTTAGAAAGTAAGACAAGACCCCGCCCCAATAGTTCTATTTTAGGCATAAAGTTTAAACTTGGGATTTATAACCTCGCCGGAGAACCAAAAAAGCCTAAAGGTTTTAGAAACTGGTTACGGAGACAGGGAGAAGCCCCGGTCCTTCTTAACGAAGTTAAACTAAAATACAATAACGATGTGCTTACCAGCTATTTAATTAGCGAGGGTTATCTACAGGCATCGGTTACCGGAGATACGTTAGTAAAAGGTAAAAAAGGGAAAGCCGTTTATACTGCAGAAACGGGTAACCGATATAAAATAAACAAAGTTACTTTCCCTCCTGATACCGGGGTTTTAACCAAAATTATTAATCAGAACAAAAATAAAACCTTAATAAAGGCAGGCGACTATTACGATTTAGACAATTATAAAAACGAGCGTATCAGGATTGATAATGACCTTAAAGAGCAGGGCTATTTCTATTTTGGGCCCGATTATCTGATTATGCAGGTTGATAGCACGATAGGTAAAAACCTGGTAAACGTGAACATTAAGGTAAAAGATATTGCCCCTGATGCCGCATTGAAACCGTATACCATCAGGGATATTAATATTTATCCGAGTTATAGCCTACGTAGAGATACCATCTTAAGAAAGTTAAAGCCACTGGAATATCACGATTTCAGTATTTATGATGACCGGAATACTTTTAAGCCAAGGCTGTTCGACCGTCTGGTGTTTTTCCAAAAAGGTGAACCTTATAACCGTAAAGATCATAACCAATCGTTAAACAGAATGGTTAACATCGGGGCTTTCAGGGATGTCAGGGCAGAATTTTTACCGGTTGACAGCTTCAGAAACAATCAGTTAGACCTGAATATTTACCTTACACCATTAAAGAAAAACTCATTGAGTTTTTCGGTTACGGGTACCAGTAAATCGAACAATTTTGTTGGTTCGGAAGTAAAGGTTACCCAAACTACCCGAAATTTGTTCAGGGGTGCCGAACAATTGGATGTGAGTGTTAGTGGTGGTTTCGAAACACAGGTTAGGGGTACTTCGCTGGGCCGGAACTCCTTATCATTTACAGCAGAGGGAAAACTAACCTTCCCAAGGTTTATTGTGCCATTTTATAAGCCGAATAGCACAAACGCTTTTATACCGAAAACCATTACTTCGCTTTCTTACCAGATGCTTAACCGTGGGTCTGAATATACCTTACATGCATTTAAAGGTGAATTTGGCTATAATTTTAAGGAGAACCAGTATAAAGAGCATAACTTAAACCCCATCTCGATTAGTTATATTTCCACAGGTTTTCCTAATGATAAAAAAAGAGACAGTTTATTTGACGCAAACCCTCTATTAAGAAGTACGCTTGAAAACCAATTCATTATTGGAAGTAATTATAACTTTACCTACACCAACCAAATGGAAACCAACCGCCGCAATAATGTTTATTTCTTCGGGGGTTTAGAAACGGGGGGTAATGTTTGGGGTTTATTTACGCCAACTAATGAGAAGGGACAAAAAACTTTATTTAACACTCCACTAACGCAATTCATAAGGGCTGAAGCCGATTTTAGGGATTATTATAAAATTAACCGCAACCTGATCTGGGCAAACCGTTTAAACCTGGGTTATGGTTACGCCTATGGTAATAGCAGTTCATTACCATTTGTGAGGCAATTTTTCGCCGGGGGTAGCAACGATATCAGGGCCTTTCCGGCACGTACTTTAGGGCCGGGTACTTACAAAGTGCCGGATAATGCGATTTTTGCTGATCAGGGTGGCGATATTAAATTGATGCTTAATTCTGAACTCCGGTTTAAACTGGTAAGTGTGCTTTATGGCGCATTGTTTGTGGATGCTGGAAATATCTGGCTCAGAAAAGAAGATCTGGGAGAACCCGGAAAACCGGAAACAGCCAGATTAGGATCAGGTTTTAAGCTAAAAAATACTCTAAATGAGTTAGCTGTGGGCACTGGCGCAGGTTTACGTGTAGATGCAACCATTTTTGTTATTCGTTTAGATGTAGCCTTTCCTGTGCGAAAACCTTATCTGCCAGAAGGACAAAGGTGGGTATTTGATGATATTGCCTTTGGGAATAAAGATTGGCGCAGACAGAATTTAATTTTTAATATAGGCATAGGATATCCGTTTTAATTTTCAGATGAAAGTAATCACCAAGATCAAAAATTTCTTTATTGCACTTTATCATCTTTTTGTTGCTGCCGGAAAAGGTTTTGTAGAAGATCGGGTAACTAAATTGAGTGCCTCGCTCGCTTACTACACTATTTTTTCACTTACGCCTCTGATTATTATCCTCCTCTCGGCAGCCACGTTGTTTTTTGGCGACGAAAGAAACCAAAAGACAAGGGTACAGTTTTATGGACAGGTGACCGAAATGGTGGGCAGAGATGCAGCTAAACAAATTCAGGGTTTTGTTGAACATGCCAATAAATCTGGTCAGTCTACCATTGGTTTAATTATTGGTATAGGAACGTTGATTATCGGATCAACGGCTATTTTCATTGAAATACAAGATAGCATCAACATGATCTGGAAAGTAAAGGCTGTACCTAAAAAAGGCTGGCTTAAAATGCTTTCCAACCGGTTATTGTCTTTCTCTTTAATTGTATCCATGGGCTTTTTATTGCTGGTTTCGCTGGTGGTCAATAGTATTGTGGTAGGTTTAGGCTCCAAACTGGCCAGTCTGCTTTCTCAAAGCGAAATAGATGAGGTTATTCCGGTTGCAAATGACACCATGGCCCTGCTGATTTATATTTTAAACAACGTTATTACCCTTGCCGCAGTTACAGCCGTTTTTGCGGTTATTTTCAAAGTATTGCCGGATGTAATTATCCGTTGGAAATCGGCAATCATTGGTGCTTTATTTACGGCTATCCTGTTCAGTTTGGGTAAATACCTGATCGGTATCTATATTGAAAAAGGGAATCCGGGTTCTGCTTTTGGAGCAGCCAGCTCCATCATTGTGATCTTATTGTGGATTTATTATACCTCGATCATACTCTATTTTGGCGCCGAATTTACCCAAGCTTATGCAGAAAAATATGACAGGGGTATTTCTCCAAGTAAATATGCCGTATTTACGAAAATCACCATCGTAGAAAAAAAGGTAGATGTATTGCCCCCTCAGCATCCGGAAAATACAGTAAATGCGCCAGAAGAGTAACGCATTCGTCATCCTGAGGGAATAATTTATTGCATAAAAATCAATAGCAATGACAGATAATTTAGCAAATTTAAAGGCCAAGAGTCATCGTCATTGCTGAGAAGGCTTTTTCAGCCGACGAAGCAATCTTACGACGATCGCTACTAGCGTGCGCATTAAGATTGCTTCGTTCCTCGCAATAACGATTTTTCTATTTAATTCTGTCAATGGTAGCGGAGTCGAAAGATCTTTTCAACGCAGCGAATTAAACAAAAAAGTTAAGTTTTCAAAACCTGACTTCCTTTTTCTACGCTACCTCTTCTGTAATTACTTTAGGTTCTTCAGTTACTTCGTCCTTCTCGATCCTGAGGTTGCGGATAATATGCTGCTGCCTGTCGGGTGTATTTTTCCCCATATAATATTCCAGCAGGCTTTTAATCGTCTGGTCTTTTAAAATAACAGGATCTAATCTGATGTCTTTACCGATAAACAAACCGAATTCATCCGGAGAAATTTCACCCAATCCTTTAAATCGGGTAATTTCAGGTTTATTGCCCAGTTTTTCGATAGCATTTTTACGTTCTTCGTCGCTATAGCAATAAATGGTTTCCTTTTTATTCCGAACCCTGAAAAGCGGCGTTTGCAAAATGTAAACATGGCCTGCTTTTACCAGGTCAGGAAAAAACTGCAGAAAGAAAGTCATCATCAGCAAACGGATGTGCATACCGTCAACATCAGCATCTGTAGCAATCACGATATTGTTATAATGAAGCCCATCTAAACCATCTTCAATGTTTAAAGCATGTTGCAGCAGGTTAAATTCTTCATTTTCGTACACTACCTTTTTGGTCAGTTCGTAACAGTTAAGTGGTTTTCCTTTCAAACTAAATACCGCCTGGGTATCTACATCACGCGATTTGGTAATGGAACCAGAGGCTGAATCCCCTTCCGTAATAAAAAGGGTAGTTTCATAACGCTTTTCGTGGGTGGTATTGAAATGAACTTTACAATCGCGTAATTTTTTATTGTGTAGGGATGCCTTTTTAGCCCTATCGTTAGCCAGTTTTTTAATCCCCGCAATATCCTTACGCTCCCGCTCCGATTGCATAATCCTTTTTAGCAAAGCATCGGCAACATCCGGATTCTTATGCAGGTAATCATCCAGTTCTTTTTTAACAAAATCGTTAATGAAAGTAGCCACAGATGGTCCTTCAGGTCCCATGTTCTGCGAACCTAATTTAGTTTTGGTCTGCGATTCAAATACAGGTTCCTGCACGCGAATAGAAATGGCCGCAATAATGGATGAACGCACATCAGCTGCATCAAACTCTTTTTTGAAAAACTCCCGAACCGTTTTCACTACTGCTGCCCTGAAAGCTGCCTGATGCGTTCCACCCTGTGTGGTATGCTGCCCGTTAACAAACGAGTGGTAATCTTCGCCATATTGCTGACCGTGTGTCATTGCAATTTCGATATCGGGACCAACCATGTGAATAATCGGGTACCTGATTTCTTCGGGCTTATTAAATTTGGAAAGCAGATCGTAAAGGCCTCTCTCCGAAAAATATTTCTGGTTATTGAAATTGATTGTTAAACCCGTATTTAAAAAAACATAGTTCCAAACCATGCTTTCCACAAAATCAGGGATGTAATGATAATTTCTGAAAATACTTTCGTCAGGATAAAAAGTAATGGCGGTACCATTACGTTGTGTAGTGTCGATTACCGGATTTTCATTTACGATTTCACCTTTAGAAAATTCTACTTTTTTGGTTTTTCCATCGCGGTACGATTGAACGGTAAAACTGGTCGATAATGCATTTACTGCTTTTGTACCCACACCGTTTAAACCCACCGATTTTTGGAAAGCATTACTGTCGTACTTACCACCCGTATTGATTTTGCTTACACAATCAATTACTTTCCCTAATGGAATGCCCCTGCCATAATCGCGAACGTTAACTTTTTGCTCGGATAGTGTAATTTCGATGGTTTTTCCGGTTCCCATCACAAACTCATCAATAGAGTTGTCTACAATTTCCTTTAACAAAACATAAATACCATCATCTTGTGCAGAGCCATCGCCAAGTTTACCGATATACATACCCGGACGTAACCTGATGTGCTCTTTCCAATCCAATGAGCGGATACTGTCGTCGTTATAAATTACTTCTGCCATAATGTGTTTATCTGTTCTTCAATGAAAAACCCTGCATTTTTTGATCTGCAAAGTGATGAAGAATTTGTAGAAACAATCCTGATGATTGAAATAAAAAACATTTTCAAATAAGTTCCTCAGAATTATTATACAATAATAGTTTTATTCTGTGAGGCAAACAAAAGAAAGTTTCAACATAAAGATGGATGATGGCATATGTAAAATGGATAATGGCCTGGTAGCATATGGACGATTGTTTGATAGTTCATAGTATGGTGGTGAGGAGAAGATTAATCACTTACGTTTTTGTATGATCAATTGTTAATTTATCCATTAGCTATCAACCATGCACCAATGAACTAGTGACCAATGAACTAATGACCAATGAACCAAAAGACCATGACCCATAAGTTTCACCTCCATCCTCCCTTTTCCATCTCACATCTTATCTTACATCTCACATCATCCATCTCACATCTTTACATAATTTCCCTATCTTCATCCAATTATTCAAAAATCCTTTTTAATGCAACAAAAGAAACAGCTTTCGCTCTTTGATTTATCCATGATTGTGGTGAGTTTAGTGATTGGAATGGGTGTTTTCCGTACTCCCGTAAATGTAGCAGCTAAGGCCCAGGTTCCCGAATTGTTTTATCTGGCCTGGTTTATCGGCGGTTTTGTAGCTTTTTGCGGTGCATTAACTTATGCCGAAATCGGTTCCCGTTTTCCGGTAACTGGTGGCTATTACAAAATCTTCTCGGTGGCTTACCATCCTTCCATTGCCTTTGCCATTAATTGTATTGTGATTATTTCAAGCGCGGCATCGGTAGCGGCCATATCTATTATCGGAGCAGAGTACCTGAGCAAGATTATATTACCGCCGGCTATACAAACCGAAACATCAAGGGTAGCCATAGCCATTACCACCATTTTAGTATTTTATTTCATTAATCTGTTAGGCTTAAAAGCAAGTTCCAAAACGCAAAACATATTAACGGTAATTAAAATCGGGATGATTTTAACGCTCATATGTGCGGTATCTTTTGGTAGCCAAACACAAACCGTTATACCGTTTTTTAAAACCGCAACAGGAGCTTTACCAACCTGGTCTGATTATGGAAAGGCATTAGGCCTTTGTTTAATTGCCGTTTCTTTCTCTTATGCAGGTTATGCACAAACCATCAACTTTGGCGGTGAAGTTAAAGAGGCCAAAAAAGTAATCCCGCGCTCCATTATTATAGGCTTAAGCATTATTGTGACCCTTTACCTGGCCATTAACTATGCATATGTGAAAGTAATCGGTTTCGAAGAATTAAAATCAGCCGAAAGTATAGCGGCAATATTGGCTTCAAAAATATTTGGTCCTGCCGGATTTAACGCACTTTCGGTAATTATTTTTTTCTCGGTAATGGGTTATGTGAATGTGAATCTGCTGAGCAACCCAAGGGCCATGTTTGCGATGGGCGAAGAAGGTGCTCTGCCAAAAATTTTTAGCAGGATGAACAAAAAAACAGAAGTAATTACCGTTAGTTTAACCGTTTTCACCTTGATTTCGGTGGTGATTATTTTCTATGCGAAAACCTTCGATAAAATTTTAAACTATACCATTTTCTTAGAAAGTATTAGTATGGCGAGTTCTGCAGCAACCATTTTCATTCTCCGCAAAAGAACCGCACATCTTGATAAAAAAAGCATTTATACTGTGCCATTATATCCTATATTGCCTATTATATTTATTGCAGCTTATACTTTTGTTGCTTTCAGCATTTACGCCGATGACAAAGACGCAGCACTTAATGGTTTATATATTTTTGCCGGCTTTCTGGTCATCTATTTTGCAAGCAGGTGGTTTAATAAGAAATAATTCATCTCAAGTTTAAACCTCACAGGTTTTAAAAACCTGCGTGTTTTAAAAAACACTTTTTAAAAAATTAATGAACAAAACACTCTCCTTAAAACAAGAAATTGCTTATGCCGCCGGTATGATTGGCTGGAGTACGATGACCAACATTATCATCGTTATGCTTCCCTATGTCTACCTGCCGCCAAGTAACGCTGGCTTAACACCTTTGGTACCACAGCTTGTTTTGTTGGGTGCATTTAATATCCTTTCTATCATTGCGGCCTCAGGCAGACTGGTAGATGCCATTTACGACCCTTTCATCGCTTCAAGAAGCGATGCGAGCACCAATAAAAACGGTCGCCGGATGCCTTTTATGAAATGGGCCATTGTGCCGGCTATGCTTTTCTGCGGATTGGTTTTTTACCCCATTCAAAAAACAGAAAGTTTGCATAATGCCTGGTGGCTCACCATCACACTTTGTTTATTTTTTATATCGGTCACCACCTATATTATCCCCTACAATGCTTTGCTGGCTGAAGTAACCCATACGCCGAAGCAAAAAGTTAAGTTATCCAGCTACCAGCAGGTGGGCTTTGTTATCGGCATTATTTTATCGGCCTGTACCAATAATTTCGCCGATCTGGTTGAAGCTAACTTTCATGTAAGCAGCCGCAGCGAAGCTATTCAGGCCGCAATATGGGGTTTGTGCATCTTATCCGGATTGGTGATGTTATTGCCCATTCTTTTCATTAATGAAAAAGAATTTTCGGTGGCCAAACCTACGCACGTTCCGTTATGGCCAGCTATAAAAAGTACTTTTAAAAACAGTAATTTTAAATACTACCTTATATCTGATTTTGCCTTCTACACGGCACTGAGCATTATATCAAGTGGTTTATTGTTCTTCTGTACGGTTTTATTGGGGCTGCCGGAATCAGAAGGAGGCAAATTTATGGGCGCCATGGTTATGGCATCTTTGTTATTTTATCCACTGATAAACTTTGGTTCCGCTAAAATTGGCAAAAAGCCTTTCGTATTGCTTGCCTTTGGCATGTTGTGTTTAATCTTCGTCACTATTTTCTTTTTAGGTAAACTACCTTTCGGGCCATATACGCAGATTTACATCCTGGTATTATCAGCCTCTTTCCCACTGGCAGCGCTTGGCATTTTACCTACTGCGATTCTGGCCGATATAGCACAAAGAGACACGTTGAAAACTGGTGAAAACCACGAAGGCATGTTTTTCGCGGTGAAATATCTTTTTGTAAAACTTGGTCAAACCTTGGGGATTGCCATTTTTGCCATGCTCACCATTTATGGTAAAGATCCGGGCAATGATTATGGGTTAAGGTTAAATGGCGTGGTAGGTTTTGGGCTTTGTTTAATAGCGCTGCTGGTTTTCAGCAGATTTAAGGAAGATAAATAGTTTTCAGATATTAAAATATAATGTACTAATCTAAATATCATCAATAAATTACTGTTATAATATCTATTTTTTATGGAAAGCAATTGCGGTGCCGTTTCGGTTACTGTAGTCCCGCCCTTTGCTTAATCCCGATAGCACAAAACGTGTGAATTAAATCCGTTCTGATCGGGATAACGCTGTCGGTCGGGTTTATTTTACTTAGCGCAGTAGCCATATTACAGTTACCTAACCCCACCAAACAAGATGCTTTTTCAATCTGCAGAGAAAGGAAACCGAATGAGGAAATATTTTGTTAAAACAGATAGCTTCAGGCGTACCCATTTGCTTATTCAGTCCGCAATTAAAAAATATAGATTTAAAAACCATGTAAGAAAAAATCAGCGGAGCAATGTTTTGATCATCGCTCCGCTAATGTATTCCATTATCAATTCACCTAATATCCGGTATTTTGTTTTAACGTTCCCTTACTCCTGTCTATCTGATCCTGCGGTAAAGGAAAATATTCATCTCGGCTTTCTATACTAATTCCTTTCAAGTAGTTAAAATACCCGCCTTCAAAAGCAAAATAACTCTCAAGGGTTTGTTTTACTATACCCCACCTTACCAAATCAAAAAACCGGTGTCCTTCCAAAGCTAACTCTAACCTACGTTCGAAACGTACGGCATTTCTGGCATAAGTATCATCCGGAAATGCCGGGTATTGACTCACTTTATACGCGGCTGCAGGCGTTCCGTTTATGGTTTGTGGCGTTATTTTAGCAGCACGTGCCCTTACGGCATTTACCAGCGTTAAAGCCCTGCTTAAATCGCCTTTTTCCACTGCACATTCTGCAGCCATTAAATAAACATCGCCTAAACGAATCAGATTCACATTTAATCCGCTCACATTGGTAGCACCCGGTGCGGTTCCGCTGGTTAGCTGAGCAATATCAATGGTATTTTTAACAGCGATAAAGGGGCCTCCGTTGCTGGAATCACGAATCCAGGTATCGCCTGCCATTAAACCCCAGTCACGGTAGGGAACGCCCCTTCTTCCTATGGTAGATTCAATTCTAGGATCTAAAGGTAGCGTTTTATCTACCACATAATTATCTTTAGCTGAACCAGTCAGTCCCAAATCAGATTGATATGGATTATTGCGATAGCTTCCATCCAGCAATGGCAAGCCTAAAGTACTTACTTTAAAAGAGTTGGCTAAATCAATGGAAGGTTGAAAGAAACCACAGCAGTTAATTGGTGCATTACCATAGGGGAAATTAAGCATATCGCCAACGTTTCCATTATCTCCGCTTGTACCATCTGTTCCAACCGAATGTTCAACAGCCATAATCGTTTCTGGTCCGTCCTCTTTGGTAATGTCGAAATTATCTGAATAAGGCATTGTGATTAAATCTGCCTTGGCCAAAATTACCGCATTTAACAGATCGTATGCTTCAGTATATTTTTTCTGGTATAGATAAACTTTCCCCAGATAAGCCTGGGCGGCATATTTATCAACCCTTCCTTTTTGGTTTTTGGGTTTGGTTGTACTTAAATTAGCTACAGCATATTGAAGATCGGCTATAATATTAGGATAAATATCCTTATCGTTTGGAACAAAAGTACCATTACTGGCTTCTGTAACATAAGGTACTGATTTAAATACCCGTACCAAAAAGAAATAATAATGTGCACGCAGTAATCTGGCTTCTCCCTGGATTTCCTTTGCACGTGCATCACTAAATTTTCCTGAACCGCCTCCGGCCTGCAGACTCGCTAAAACCCTTAGTGTACTGTTACAACGCTGGATTCCCTCAAAACACCGGTCCCACAGATTCGATAAGTTATCGTTTGTGCTGGTTGGCGAATGCTGTTCAATTGCGTTCATTGGTGGCTGATCACCTGTGCTACTTCCTTTATGTGCATTATCTGAGGCGACTTCGCCAAATAACCATTGACTCGGTGCAGCACCATAATTGCCCCATGTACCATTCACATTGCCATTTAACAGACCATAAGCACCTATTAAAAGCCCCTCAACTCCATCCTGGCTCATCAGCTGGTCTTCTGAGAGTTGACCTTGAGGCTGAACTGTTAAAAATTCCTTCTTGCATGAAAACGTAATACAAATTAATAAGGAAAGAAGAATATATTTTATATGTTTCATCTTGATATCTTTTAATTAAAATCCAACATTAATACCGATTAAAAATTGACGTGGTGACGGATAAACCCCTTGATCTACTCCCGGAGCAGTAAAAGTGTCTACAATCTGACTGATCTCCGGATCCAGGCCTGTATATTTTGTAATGGTAAATAAGTTACTTGTGCTAACATATACCCTTAATTTACTGATATCGGAATTTTGACCAAAAACTTTTGCTGTTGGGATAGAATAGCCAATTTGTAAATTTTTCAACCTCAAAAAGCTTCCTTTCTGGATGTAATAGCTTGAAGATGCGAACTCCAGATCTGAAGCGCCTGCATAAGAAGATGGAATCAGACTTGAGGTATTGGTTGGACTCCATGCATTAAGTAATCTAACACTTTTTGCACCATCAAAGGAAGGAAAATCGGTAAAATAACGGGTAGCCTCAAAAATGTCATTTCCCTGCACACCATATAAGAAAGCAGAAATATCGAAGTTTTTGTAAGATGCATTTAGGTTTATCCCATAGGTGAAATCAGGATTTGGATTTCCAATTATGGTGCGGTCTTTCGGATCAATTACTCCGTCACCATTAATATCCTGATAACGTAAGCCACCCACCCTTGCGCCAGCATAAGAAGGATTATTTTGGATATCGGCTGTACTCTGATAAATTCCTGCTGTTTTATAGCCAAAAAATGAGCCAAGAGGTGAACCTTCCTGTAGTACACTGGTTTGTAAACTCCTGTAATTACCATATACCTGGTTAAAAATTCCAGGTGCCAGCTTTACAATTTCATTGTCGTTTTTTGAAAAATTTAAACCAACGTCAAATTTAAAAGGGCTATCCGCATTTCTTCCATAATGATAAGCCAAATTAAATTCAACCCCTTTATTGCTCATATCGCCAATGTTTACGAATGGCGAACTTCCTAAACCAACTACACTTGATGGTAACGGCACAGGATAAAGCATATCAGTTGTTTTTTTGTTATACCAATCAACCGATCCATCAATAGCTCCACCCCATAGGGTAAAATCAAGACCGATATTTAGAGATTTTACTGCTTCCCATTTGATATCGGGGTTTTGATAAGCATTTTGGCGCACACCAGTGGTAAGGCCATTTCCACCACCAACCGCATAGGCTGCATTGGCAATAGAACTTTCGTACCTGTTCATGTAGTTATATGGTGGTATCCGCTGGTTACCGGTTTCTCCGTATCCGCCCCGAAGTTTTAAATCCGTAATCCATTTAACACCCTTCATAAATTCCTCTTCAGATACTCGCCATCCGGCACTAACCGCTGGAAAATTACCATACTTATTGGCCTCTCCAAAGTTAGATGAACCATCCCGACGGATAGTGAAACTAGCCAGGTAGCGATCTTTAAACGAATAATCGAGTTTACCAAATACGGAAAATAATGACCCTACTGCTCCGGTACTGGAGTTGTTAATGTTTGAAGAACCAGTAGTCAGGTAATAATAATCAGGATTCCCCAAGAGAAAGAAATCATTCCGGCCTCCATTCAGTTGTCTGGATCTCGACCTGATCGCCTCCGTGCCGATTAATGCACTTATTTTGTGCTCTTCATTAATTACTTTAGTATAATTTAAGGTATTTGTCCAGGTCCATTCCGTATTATATCCCTGATATTCATTCAAATTGTTTGAATTATTACCTTCAGAAAATTCGAGGTTCGGATAACGCATAGATAAACCATTATAGTTTTCATAACGTATACCAAAATTAGTTTTTAATACCAAACCGGGAATGATATCGCCCTCGCCAAAAATGTTACCAAAAAAGAAATTGTTTTTATTGACATTATCTTTTGCCCTGTATAAAAAGGCAAGTGGGTTTTCTGCATTACCTAACTGGCTACCCCGACTACCGGCAAAGTTTCCGGCAATATCATAAACCGGGATAATGGTAGGAATCCGGTATGCCCAGCCTAGCGCACTTCCCTGATCCTGGTAACCACCTGGGGTATTCGGGTTAACCCCGAATCCGTAACCTTCAGTATAACTATACTGGACATTCTCTCCAAAACGTACACGTTTATTAAACGCAGAAATCCCGGTATTGGATCTAAAACTATAACGTTTAAAATCAGTATATTTTATCGTGCCTTTTTGATTCAGGTATCCCGCACTAACGGCATAAGTTGCATTTTCTCCGCCACCTGAAGCACTAAGCTGATAATTTTGAACAGGCGCAGCCTCCGTAATTTCCCTAAACCAATTGGTACCTTCTTTATTGGCCTTTGTAATCTGGTAAAATAAATTTGGATCACGACTGTAATTATATTTGGCAGGGTCTGCGTCTGCCGCCGTAACATCCTGACCAAGTTTTAAACCTGCCACCAAATATTCGGGCAATACCGGCGTAGCACCCGAACCATAGTTTTTACCCGCCGCAACAGGTTTGCCCGCATTCGTGTATCCGTCAAATACATACTGTGCATATTGCTGAGGATTCATCATTTCAGGAAAGCTGCTCCGCCTTGGCACTTGTGTGCCATAGTAAGAATCAAGTGTAATTTTTGGCGCACCGGATATCCCTTTTTTTGTAGTGATAATTACGACACCATTATTGGCACGTGCCCCATAAATAGAAGCTGAAGATGCATCTTTAAGCACCTGCATACTTTCGATATCATTTTGGTTAAGCCAGGATAACTTACCTTCAAAAGGCACTCCGTCAATCACATAAAGCGGGTCGTTGTTATTAATGGTACTGTTACCCCTGATTCTGATTTGTGGTGTGGAGCCGGGCGCACCGTCATTTACGATCTGCACCCCGGTTGCTTTACCCTGAAGTGCCTCTACAGCACTTGCAGCAGGTTGGGCTTTTAGTAAATCCATGCTTACTACTGCAACGGCACCAGTTAAATCTTTTTTTCTCTGAGCAGAGTAACCGGTAACCACTACTTCGGTTAAATTGTTGTTTTCGGCCTGCAAAATAACCGTAATACTGGTTTGAGAGCCTACCGTTATTTCCTTACCTCCATATCCAATAAATGAAATCACTAATACATCAGCAGGCTTTGCACTTAAAGAAAATGTTCCGTTGGCATCTGTAGTTGTACCTCCGGTTCCATTCTTGATTTTGATAGTTGCACCAACAACGGGTAATTTGTCATCGCTCGCAATAACTTTACCAGTGATTTTTGTTTGGGCCATTGCACCAAGTGCAAATAACATCCCTAAACACAAGAGAAGAAACCCCCTCCTGATACAGAATAAATTTTGTTTCATAGGTTTATATTGATTAGTTAAATAATGCATATTTATAATCCGATGCGGCCTGGCTTAATAAAACCAATAGCATCGGTTTATTTTAATTGCTCACGATGAAGCATTTACAAAGTCCATCCGCCCGGTTGGGATAATTTTAAAAAAAAGCAGGTATGGAAGAAGAATGGATTTCTTCTGCGGGTAAGTAGTTTTTTTCTCATAAGTAGTTGGTTAGATCGGTTTTTACTTGTTTAATTTATTGTCTACATAAGGGTATTTTCAAGGCCAGCAATCATTAGTGTAAAAAATACACTTAAATAATAATAAATATACATATAAAAATAATGATACTACAAATTAAAAATTTTAAAAATACTGCGTAAAAATAATGATATGTAATATTTAAAAACATAAATTGTATGACAATCAAGATTCAGGTCGGATTTATCAGAAAGTATACTAATGGCACTTTTTTTCGTATATTTGCCGCTGAAGCAGGAATAAGGGCTTGCCATTCTGAATGGCATATTCTCTCCGCAAGTTAGTCCTTCAACAATTTGATTGTTCTAGCTTCTTCGATAAATTATAAAAAACATACATGTTATTCAAAGAATTAAACCTCATTGAGCCAATTTTAAAGGCGCTTGAGACCGAAGGTTATTCACAACCAACACCCATACAGGAGCAGTCCATCCCAACCATATTAAAAGGCAAAGATTTATTGGGTTGCGCGCAAACCGGTACCGGAAAAACGGCTGCTTTTGCCATTCCGATGCTGCAGTTACTGCACGAAAAACACATCAATACCAAGGCAACCAAAAATATCAAGGCATTGGTGTTAACACCAACCCGCGAACTGGCTATCCAGATTGAAGAAAGCTTTAAAGCCTATGGCAAAAATTTAAACCTTCGCCATTTGGTAATTTTTGGTGGCGTAAACCAGTTCTCGCAGGTAGAGGCACTGAAAAAAGGAGTTGATATTCTGGTGGCCACTCCTGGCCGTTTACTCGATTTAATGAACCAGGGCTTTATTAACCTGAATACGATTGAACTGTTCGTTTTGGATGAAGCTGATCGAATGTTGGATATGGGCTTTATCCACGATGTGAAAAGAGTAGTGGCTAAATTGCCTGCCAAACGCCAGACCTTATTTTTCTCGGCAACCATGCCAGATGAAATCCAGAAATTGGCCAATACCATCTTATCCAGTCCGACGAAAGTAGAAGTGACTCCGATTTCTTCTACAGCCGAAACCATTGTGCAATCGGTTTATTTTGTAGACAAACCAGATAAAAAGAAATTATTGATCCATCTTCTAGAAGATAAAAATATCCAGACAGCCTTGGTTTTTACGCGTACCAAACATGGTGCAGACCGTATTGTTAAGGATTTAGGCCATGCCGGGATCAAAGCGGCGGCTATACACGGCAATAAATCGCAAAATGCCAGACAAAGGGCATTGACAGATTTTAAGGACAGAAAAATCCGCGTTTTGGTTGCCACCGATATTGCCGCCCGTGGTATTGATATTGATCAGCTGTCGCACGTGTTCAATTTTGAATTGCCAAACATTCCTGAATCTTATGTTCACCGGATTGGCCGTACGGGCCGCGCAGGCGCAAATGGTATTGCCATTTCGTTCTGTGATGCTGAAGAAAACGAATACCTGCTGGATATTCAGAAACTGATTAAAATTACGCTTCCGGTTGTTGATGATCACCCTTATCCGTTAAGCTGGGAAAATATGTTAGCCAAAAACCAGGTAAAACGTAAACCGCAAGCCCAATCTAAAGGTGGTGGCGCTAAAAAAGGTGGCGATGGCAATATGAGCGGCAAACCTCGTAATGCGAGCAATAACAGGAGATTTGGCGGAAACAGAAGAAAGAGAGATTAGTGAGGCAGAGGGCTGGAAGGTAGAAGGCATAAGGCTTAAAACCCAGAGCCTGGACAGCGTTAGGCTTATAAAAATAAACCCGGATTACGAAACGTAACCCGGGTTTTTATATTTCTGGTTTAGGCGATTGCAAGGAAAACCTTCGGCTCTATTAACCTTCCACCTTCCACCTCTCTAAGGGCAATTGCAATGGAAAACCTTCCACCCTATTACCTTCCGGCTTCTACCTTTAAACCACTACATTAATAATCTTTCCTTTAACGAAAATAATTTTTTTGGTTGGCTTTCCATCCAGAAATTTTTGGAATTGTTCATCTGCCAATAAAATGCTTTCAACTTCTGGCTGTGCCAAGGTTAAGCTCAAATTCAGGTTCATTTTCATTTTACCGTTAATAGAAACCGGATAAGCGAACTCATCTTCTACTAAATACTCAGGCTTAAATGTTGGGAAGGCAGCATAGGATAAAGTTCCCGCTTCGTTACCCAATAATACCCAAAGTTCTTCGCAGATATGCGGCGCATATGGTGAAAGAATAATCACCATGTCTTGCAAAATCTGACGGTTTTTACATTTCAGATCTGTTAATTCATTTACCGCAATCATAAAACTGGATACTGAAGTATTGAACGAGAAACGTTCAATATCATCCTGCACCTTTTTAATGATTTTGTGCAATGATTTTAATTCCGCCTTGGTAGGTTCAGCATCAGATACGGTGAATTCCCATGCCTCGTTGTGGAATAATCTCCAGAATTTACGCAGGAATTTAAATACACCTTCAATTCCATTGGTATTCCAGGGTTTGCTCTGCTCCAAAGGCCCCAAAAACATTTCGTACATACGCAACGTATCGGCACCATAACGCTCGATCAAATCATCGGGATTAACCACGTTGAATTTTGACTTCGACATTTTTTCTACCTCAACACCGCAGATGTATTTTCCACCTTCCAGAATAAATTCAGCATTGGCATATTCTTCTCTCCAGGCTTTGAATTTAGTTAGGTCTAAAGTATCGTTTTCAACAATATTCACATCAACGTGTAATGCCGAGGTTTTATATTCTTTTCTTAAGCCAGCAGACACATAGGTATTGGTAGGTTTTCCATTCTCGTCGTTAACGCGGTAAACAAAATTACTCCTACCCTGAATCATCCCCTGGTTAATCAGTTTTTTGAAAGGCTCTTCTTCTTTGGTATAACCCAAATCTTTCAAAAATTTATTCCAGAAACGGCTGTACAATAAATGGCCGGTTGCATGTTCAGAACCACCGATGTATAAATCCACATCTTTCCAGTATTCAACTGCTTCTTTTGAGGCAAAACTGTTGTTATTATTAGCATCCATATAACGGTACCAGTACCAGCTGCTTCCGGCCCAGCCGGGCATGGTACTCATTTCGTAATGTCCACCATCAGCAGGCAACCAGTTTTCGGCCCTGGCCAAAGGCGGCTCGCCGCTTTCAGTCGGTAAATATTTATCAATTTCAGGAAGCAACAATGGCAATTCTTCTTCCTTAACCAAATAAGGCAATCCATCTTTGAAGTAAACCGGAATAGGCTCACCCCAGTAACGCTGGCGACCAAAAATCGCATCACGCTGACGGAAGTTTACTTTTGCCTTGCCTGCACCGCGTTCTTCCAACCAGTTGTTCAAAAAGGCAACCGCCTCTTTGTATTCCATTCCGTTAATAAAACCAGAATTAATGTATCTTCCTTCTTTTGTTGGGTCTGCCTGTACATCGATATCTTTCTGTGCATCTAAAATCTGTACAATCGGCAAATTGAAATGTTTAGCAAACAACCAGTCGCGTTGATCGCCGCTTGGGACCCCCATCACAGCACCAGTTCCATACCCTGCCAGCACGTAATCGGCAATCCACAACTGCACGCGTTCGCCACTTACCGGATTAATCACATAAGTACCCGTAAAAGCACCCGATACCGTTTTGGTATCAGCCATACGGTCTAATTCCGATTTCTTTTTGGTTACAGCGATATAATTTTCAATTTCTTCTTTTTGTTCTGGTGTGGTCAATTCGGCAACCCACTCATGTTCCGGGGCCAGAACCAGGTACGAAACGCCAAAAATGGTATCTACACGGGTGGTAAAAACCTCAATATATTTTTCAGTTTTCGGTTCTGAATTTCCAGTTTCTTTAACTGACAACTGCGAATTGTCAACTGCAAACTTTACAGATGCACCAACACTTTTACCGATCCAGTTGCGTTGCATTTCTTTAATTGGCTCAGGCCAATCAATGGTATCCAAACCTTGCAAAAGACGATCAGAATAGGCCGTAATACGCATACTCCACTGCATCATTTTCTTTTGCTCAACAGGGAAACCGCCACGTTCAGAAAAGCCGTCTTTAACCTCGTCATTTGCCAAAACTGTGCCTAAAGCAGGGCACCAGTTTACTGTACTCTCACGCAGATAGGTTAAACGGTATTTTAGCAATTCAATCTGTTTTTCTTCTTCAGTAAAGGTTGCCCAGTCACTTGGCAAAAATACCCTGGTGTCATCATCACATACGGCCCTTACGTCAGCCGTACCAGAAGCATTAAATTTTTCGATCAGTATACTAATGTCCTCGGCCCTGTCGTTTTCGATGTTATACCAGGAGTTAAACAGCTGCATAAAAATCCATTGTGTCCATTTGTAATATGATGGCTCGCTGGTACGCACTTCCCTGCTCCAATCGAAAGAGAAACCTATCTGGTCTAACTGACGGCGGTAGGTTGCAATATTAGCCTCAGTAGTAATGGCTGGATGCTGCCCCGTTTGTATGGCATATTGCTCTGCAGGTAATCCGAATGAATCGTATCCCATTGGATGCAATACGTTAAAGCCTTTAAGGCGTTTGTATCTTGAAAAAATATCTGATGCAATGTAACCCAGCGGGTGACCAACGTGCAAGCCTGCTCCTGATGGATATGGGAACATATCTAACACATAATATTTTGGTTTCTCAGAATTGCTTTCGGCTTTAAATGTTTGATGATCTGCCCAAAATTTCTGCCACTTTTGTTCTATTTCTTTGAATTGGTAATCCATTGCAAGTTTTAAATTTTTAAAGGGGCGAAAATACAGAAATTAAGGGGCTTTAAAAAGTAGATCGAGGATAATATTTAGCCTGGATATATTCAGAACGAGAATAAGTTATGACCTAAATCCAGGCTTATTATGTATTGTAACTGTTAACATCTGACTGTTAAAGGATTTTCACAAAATTAAAAGACCTGTAAGAAATCAAATCCGGAAAACGGACTATGGATGTGTAGTCGGATGTTACCATCCGACTATCCGGGCATTCAGGATAAGTGAAATCTTAATTATCTTTTATTAATTTACTCCATCGAAAATGATTTATTGGTAGTTGCTCCCTGAGGTCTGATGTTACCTTCTGACTTACTATCGAAAGAATCCTGATCTGCTATTCCATGTCAGTTGGCAACAACTGACACCATAGCTAAACTCTAATCTATGTATCTCCTAATCTAATAATTTTAAGCAAAGTAATCATCGTTTAGCGTCGGTTGGTAACAACCGACGCAACAAAAAGCGCCATTGATTTTAAAACCAATGGCGCCGCAAATAATCGGGGATTAAGATCTTATCTTGATAAAGAATATACTTTGGTTACGTTAGTTTTATCAATTTTAGCAGTAAACTCTAATTTATTTGCTGTAATGCTGTTTATCTTACAATAATTCAGCCCGTCGTTAATATCCATGCTAAACTGATCGGAATAGATGATCACGTAAGTGCCGATGGTTCTGTTTCCCGATAAACTCAACTCTACCTGGTCATCATTGTTTGACTTAAAGTCGATATAGTCACTTGTGGTACCATAATTAACCGTTCCGTTCATCTTTTTTGGATCTTTCAAAGTTTCTTCAGCGGTGTATCCAGAAGTTACGATTTTATTTAATGTCCATTTACCCATCATTTGGGCTTTTAAAGAAGTAGTGTCTTTTTTGCAGGAAATAAATGTAGAAGCGATAAAAAAGAATAGGCTAAAAATGGTAAGTTGTCTGTTCATAGTTAAATTTAGTTTTACGATATCCATAATTAACGCCATTTTGACAAATTTCGTACCGTCTTTAGAAAAAGAACCATCTTGGTTGAAGAATTAATCTTCAAACTAAAAGCAGATCCCGCACGTTAGTATTCATTTAACATTCATTAATTGGTGTTTATCAGGTATAATTTATATTTTCGCAGAAACAAAAATGAAATACATGGAAGAATTCGAAGTAAGTGATGCATCTAAGAAAACCAAAACCGTTTATATCTCTACTATCATCAGTATTGCCTTGGTTTTATTAATGCTTGGATTACTTGGTTTAGTACTTGTACACGCCAAAAACCTATCTAACTACGTCAAAGAAAACATTGTTTTAAACATTATTGTTGATGAAGGCGCAAAAGAAGCTGATGTTTTGGCTTTCCAGAAAGAGCTGAATGCCAACCCTGCGGTAAAGCAGACCCAGTATGTAAATAAAGAGCTTGCAGCCAGAAACTTAACCCAGGATTTAGGCGAGGATTTTGTTAATTTCCTGGGATACAACCCACTGACTTCTACCTTTGATGTGTACTTAAAAGCAGAATATGCAAACAATAAAAGTATCGAGGCCTTAAAAACCAGTATTTCTAAAAATCCTGTAGTGAAAGAAGTAGTTTACCAGAGTTCTTTAATTGATATGGTAAACAAAAATATCAACACCATCGGTTTAATTATTTTAGCCTTTGCGGCACTACTATTAATTATTTCGATAGCACTGATTAACAACACCATAAGATTAGCAATCTACTCGCAGCGATTTTTAATTAAAAGTATGCAGCTGGTTGGTGCAACGAAAAATTTTATCCGACGTCCTTTCTTACTGTATGCGGCCTTACATGGCTTAATTGCGGCATTTATAGCCATTATTATTTTATTGGCTACTTTAATTTACGCCCGCAAAGAGGTGCCTGAAATTATTATTTTAAATAACTACCAGGAATTTGGCTTTGTATTTATAGGCCTTTTGGTTGTGGGTATTTTTATAACAGGAATTAGTACATGGTTTGCAGTAAGCAGATATTTACGTTTAAAATCTTATCATCTTTATAGATAATGGCAGAAAAAAAAACAGGTCCGGTTGTAAAGGACGTTAAAAACGAATTGGTTTTCACCAAAAAAAATTATCAGTTGTTGTTAATTAGCATTGCAATCGTAGCAGTTGGTTTTATCCTGATGATGGGCAGCACTGGTGATATTTACGATTTCAGAAGAACTTTATTGGCGCCGATGGTGGTATTGGCTGGTTTTGCTTTTGGTATTTATGCCATTTTAAAAAAATAAATGTTTTGTATTCGGTAAAGTGTTTTTTAACTTTATAATATGACAACAACAAATTTGCAAATTGAAATTAATTCACTTCCCCTAAACCTTAGGCAGGAAGTTGCAGATTTTGTTGAATTCTTAAAAACAAAACAAAAAAATAAGCCGAAATTAAAATCACGTGAATTTGGGTATGCGAAAGGTAAGATTAAATTATCAGATGATTTTGACGAGCCTTTAGAAATGTTTGCAGATTATATTTAATGGCATATTTATTAGATACACATACCTTTTTATGGTTTGTGGCAGGTGATGATCAATTACCTGTTTCAGTTAAAAAAAGGCTATCTGATATTAATACATCCTGCTTCATAAGCATTGCTTCTTTTTGGGAAATTGCCATTAAAAAACAGCTTGGAAAGCTCGATTTAAAAATCGGCTTTGAAGCGCTTTTTAGCTTTGCAGAAAGGAACCAGATTGAGATTATCCCCATTAATGAAACCCATCTCATAACATTACTAAACCTCGAATTTATCAACAATGATCCTTTTGATCGGATTATTGTATCTCAAGCCATTCAGAGAATTTAGTATTGATTTCACGAGACAAAAAATTAAAAAAATATAAAATAAAATTACAGTGGGAATAGCCCATTAACTAACAATATGAATTCTCTTGAAGCTATTGTCCTTGCCATTGTTGAAGGATTAACCGAATTTTTACCTGTATCGAGCACAGGTCACATGATCATTGCATCATCGCTTATGGGCATTGCCTCAGAACCATTTGTAAAACTTTTTACCATTGTGATTCAACTGGGTGCGATACTTTCAGTGCTTATACTCTATTTCAAAAGGTTTTTTAAATCGATATATTTCTACATTAAATTGCTCGTAGCCTTTATTCCCGCAGCCGTATTTGGTTTGTTATTGAGCAAAAAAATCGACGAATTATTAGAAAGCCCGATGGCCGTTGGTATTTCGTTGTTAATCGGCGGTGTTATTTTATTATTTGTAGACAAATGGTTTAACAAACCTACCATTAATGAAGAAGAGGAAATCAGCTATTTAACGGCGCTGAAAATCGGATTCTTCCAATGTATTGCCATGTTACCAGGTGTATCACGGTCTGGAGCAACTATTGTGGGCGGAATGAGTCAGAAATTAAGCAGAAAAGTGGCGGCAGAATTCTCGTTTTTCCTGGCAGTACCCACGATGTTTGCTGCAACTGCCAAAAAACTATACGACTTTTATAAAGAAGGACACACCATTACGCATGACCAAACCAACCTGCTGATTATCGGAAACGTTGTTGCATTTATTGTAGCACTTTTAGCGATAAAAAGTTTTATCGGATACCTGAACAAACATGGTTTCAAAGTTTTTGGATGGTATAGAATTGCAGCAGGTTTAATCATTATCATCCTTTTGCTAAGCGGACATAATTTACAGATTATATAATTCATCTAAATATTTTAACCATAACTTCTCCCGATTTTTGGGAGATAAAAAAAATGCATACGGATAATAATCATCTGTGTCTATCTGCATACATCTGTGGTTAAAAAAACTTAAGCAAACCACATTGAATCCGTATCTTTGTGCAAAAAAGATTTGTGAGTACTGAAAATCCTAAATTCAAAGATTTCAATTTTGCTGAAGGCGAATTGCTTTTAATCAACAAACCATACAAATGGACCTCATTTGATGTGGTGGGCAAAATCCGTAATTCTTTAAAACCGCTAAAATTAAAGGTTGGCCATGCCGGCACTTTAGATCCGCTCGCTACAGGCCTTTTGATTATCTGTACAGGCAAGCTGACCAAACAGATCGATACTTTTCAGGCTGAAGAGAAGGAATATACCGGCACCATGATTTTAGGTGCTACTACCCCATCATTCGATATGGAAACCGAGGTTCATGAAACATTCGATATCAGCAACATTACCGAAGAAGAAATTTATGCAGCCTGCAAACCATTTATTGGCGATATCGAACAATATCCTCCTGCGCACTCAGCAGTAAAGGTAAATGGCGAACGTTTATACGTAAAAGCCAGACTGGGCGAAGAAGTTGAATTACGGAAACGTTTTGTAAATGTGCCGGAATTTGAAATTACCAGGATCGAACTCCCTGAAATCGATTTCAGGATTGTTTGCAGTAAAGGCACCTATATCCGTTCATTGATATCCGATTTCGGTAAAACTTTAAATAGCGGAGCTTATCTTTCTAAGCTAACCCGTACCCGAAGCGGAAACTTTATACTAAAAGATGCGTTTGAGGTATTAGAACTTGTTAATTATATTCGTAGCAAGAAAGAAGAAGCTAAAACCGAAGCAATTGTATGAACCATATCAAAAACAGGAACACCAGGTTTATTAAAGAAATCCTTTTAATAATTGCAGGTGTAACCTCGGCATGTTTTGGCTTAAAAAGCTTTTTAATGCCCAGTCATTTTATTGATGGTGGTGTTACTGGTATTTCCCTGTTGGTTAGCACCTTAACAGGCTGGAATTTATCATACCTTATTGCCATCATCAACATTCCCTTTGTTATTTTAGGTTACAGGCAGATTGGTAAAGGCTTTGCACTGAAAACGGCTATCGCAATCGCTACGCTTTCACTCGCGCTAATTATTCTGCCTTTCCAACCCATTACGCACGATAAATTGCTGATTGCATTTTTCGGAGGCTTGTTTTTAGGCGGTGGGATTGGTTTAGCGATGCGTGGCGGCTGTGTAATTGATGGCACAGAAGTTTTGGCGCTTTATATCAGTAAAAACAGCATTTTAACCGTTGGAAATATTATCCTGATTTTAAATATCATCATTTTTGCCTTTGCTGCCTATTTCTTAAATATCGAAACGGCACTTTATGCCATTTTAACCTATTTATCAGCATCAAGTACGATCGATTTTATCGTAAATGGCCTGGAACAGTACACTGGGGTCACCGTTATATCAGACCATCAGGAGGCCATCAAAGATTTCATCATTAACGATATGAAACGTGGTGTTACCATCTATAAAGGCGAGGGCGGATATGGAGAAAAAAAAGATATCGATATTATTTTTACCGTTGTTACCAAACTGGAAATGAGCAAATTGCAGACCGCTATCAGGCAAATTGATTCAGACGCTTTTGTAATACAACAGCAAATTGCCGATTTAAAAGGCGGCGTAGTAAAACGCCATGCATTACATTAATCCTTATCCCATTGAAGATATACAATAACCTTTCGGAATTTAAAAAATTAGCTAACGCCATTGTAACCATCGGTACTTTTGATGGTGTACATTTCGGACATCAAAAAATCATCAAACAACTGGTACAAAAGGCAAAGGCCGACAATGGAGAAAGCGTAATTTTAACATTTTTCCCGCATCCAAGAATGATTATCGATCCTGAAAACCAGGATCTGAAAATGATCAATACCATTAATGAAAAAGCAGAAATTTTAAACCGGTTAGGTGTAGACCATCTGATTATTACGCCTTTTACCCGCGATTTCTCCAACCAACTACCAGAAGATTACATTAAAAATATTTTGGTTGATAATATAGGCACCAAACACATTATTATTGGTTATGATCATCGTTTTGGTAAAGACCGTTCTGGCAATTTAAACGTTTTAAAAACTGCCGGTACACATTTCGGCTTTACCGTTGAAGAAATTATGGAACAGGATATCCACGATGTGGCAGTAAGTTCAACGAAGATACGGCAGGCACTGCTGGCCGGTGATGTTGAGCTGGCTAACGATTACCTCGGCTACCCTTTCTCTATCTTCGGCAGGGTGATTAAAGGTGATAAAATAGGCAGAACAATTGGCTTCCCAACGGCCAATATCTTTGTAGAAGAAATTTATAAACTGATTCCAGGCGATGGCATTTATGCAGTTACGGTAGAGATGAGTTCGGAGTTTGAAGTTGAGCGTTCGGAGGCGGGTATACTCCAAGCTCCAAGCTCCGAACCCAAAACTACTTACCAGGGTATGGCTTATATCGGTCAACGGCCTACCATTAACGGCATGACCAGAAATATTGAGGTGAATATTTTTGATTTTAACCAGGAAATTTATGGCCAGGATATTAAGATGAACTTCTTGAAATTCTTACGCCACGATGTAAAATTTACCGGCTTAGAGGCTTTAACTGTTCAGTTACAAAAAGATAAGGAAGCGACGTTGGCTTATTTTAATGGATAAAATAATTTTATTTGTCTTAAGTAGTCGTCCTCGACTGGAACGTAGTGGAATGGAGAAATCTACTTAAATAGATTTCTCGACTTCGTTGCATTCCGCTCGAAAGGACGATAACCTGAAAGAGGTTACTTTACAAAATTCAATTTTAGTAATCCAATTCAAAAGTCAGTTTACCAGATTTCCCTTCCAAAAAAGCCTCATTTTTGCTATATTAGCGGCAATGAGGCTTTTTTATATCGTTTTATTCCTATCTATCTCCATAAATTTTGCGGGTATCGCATCGCAAAAGAAAAGAGGTGAGGTACAATCAAAATATACGAAAACAAGCTCGGTTACAGACAAAAAAGTCATCAGGCAGCATTTAAATTTGAATCAGGATAACGAAAGCCTGCAAAAAGATTCTATTGGTATCTCTCCTTTAAAAATATCTTTTGGCGCTCTTGTACCGATCACTTTTTTGCTATTCCCTCTTCTTAAGAACAAAATCGTTAATACCAAAGTTATAATCAAAAGATTAAGGTATAATTATTGGTGTTTGCTTAAGATCCTCTATCCGAAACACGTTTTTTGGTAGGTAATTTTATCTTATTGAAAATTTAATACCTGTCCGGATACACACGATGTCCGAAGTTAGATTATTTAACACCATTACTCATTTTTATAGATGCACTTACCTGATTTAATAGCTGATTTAGGCTTGATACTTGCTGCCGCAGGGATAACCACACTCATATTTAAAAAAATTAAGCAACCCCTTGTTTTGGGCTATATATTGGCCGGCTTATTGGTTGGCTCACATTTAGATTTTTTTCCATCTGTTACCGACACGAAAAGCATTAACATTTGGGGCGAAATTGGAGTTATTTTCCTTTTATTTAGTTTAGGGCTGGAATTTAGCTTTAAAAAACTGGTTAAAGTAGGAGGTTCTGCTTCCATCACGGCCATTGTAAAAGTATTATTTATCATCCTGGCCGGCTACCTGGTGGGGAAAGCCATGGGCTGGAAAGATATGGACAGCCTGTTTTTGGGTGGAATTCTATCCATCTCATCAACCATGATTACCATTAAGGCTTTCGAAGAACTTGGTTTAAAGCATAAAAAGTTTGCCGGTCTGGTTTTCGGGATTTTAATCGTTGAAGATTTAGTAGCGATCCTCCTCCTGGTATTGTTCTCTACCCTTGCAGTTAGTCAGCAATCGGCCGGTACAGAAATGCTGTATTCTATTCTAAAACTGGCTTTCTTCTTAGTACTTTGGTTCTTAGGCGGAATATTCTTAATTCCATCATTTCTTAAAGCAACCAAAAAATTAATGAATGACGAAACCATGCTGGTGGTATCGTTGGCTTTGTGTTTGGTAATGGTTTTACTGGCTGATAAAGTTGGCTTCTCTCCTGCCCTTGGTGCATTTATTATGGGCTCTATTTTAGCTGAGACCACCCAGGCTGAAAGAATAGAGCATCTAACAAAATCGGTAAAAGACTTATTTGCAGCAGTCTTCTTTGTTTCAGTTGGTATGCTGATTGATCCTGCTATGCTGGTTAAATACGCTGTTCCTATTTTTGTCGCTACTGTGGTTATCATTTTCGGTAAAATCATTTTTACCATTTTAGGTGCATTATTGTCCGGACAGCCATTAAAAACTTCAGTACAATCGGGTATGAGTTTGGCACAAATTGGTGAGTTTTCGTTTATCATTGCCTCATTAGGATTAACCCTAAAAGTAACAAGCGATTTTCTTTACCCGATCGCCGTAGCAGCAGCGGCAGTTACCACATTCACAACCCCCTATCTAATTAAGCTATCCGAACCTTTTTACCAGTATTTGAACCGTATTTTACCAAAAAAATGGCTTGATGGTATCGAGAGGTATAGCTCAAGTACCGAAGGGATTACCACTTTGAGCGATTGGAAGGTTTTATTGCGCTCGTACATCTTTAATACTATAATCCATTCCGTAATTATCATTGCGATAATCTTTTTGGCTTACCGTTATGTACAACCGTTTATTGCTAGCAACATTGCAAACAGTTTAACTTCTATTATCATCAGCGTGGTGGTATCTTTTATCTTGATGTCGCCATTTTTATGGGCTTTATCTATTCGAAGGATCCAACGTACCGCATACGCTCACCTTTGGTTGAACAAAAAATATACCCGCGGACCATTGATCGCGATCGAATTTTTCAGGGTTGCGCTCGGCATATTCTTCGTTGGATTTTTGATGTATCAGTTTTTTAATACCTGGATCGCGGCCTTGATTGCTTTGGCTTTAATTGTACTGGGAATGGTTATATTTTCCAGAAAACTTCAGTCATTTTACGATAAACTGGAAAGACGGTTTATATTGAACTTAAATGCGAGAGAAAATCAGAAACCAGATATTTTACCCTGGGACACCCACTTAACAGAGCTCAGGGTTTCTCCTGAATCGGAGGTAGTTGGTAAAACATTAACGGAATTAATGATCAGGGAAAAATACGGGGTAAATATTGCCTTGATAGAACGCGGGAGAAATAATATCCCAACACCGGGCAGAGATGAACGGCTTTATCCACACGATAAATTGTTATTGATCGGCGCAGATGACCAACTTGCAGCTGTTAAGGCACTTTTAGAAGTTAATGCGCCAGAAACAACCGAAGAAAATAATTTTCCGGATAAAGAAATGACCCTGCAAAAGGTTGTTGTGCATACCGAATCGCCGGTTTATGGTTTGAGCATCAGGAATGCAGGGATCCGGGAAAAAGCGCAAGCTTTAATAGTGGGTATAGAAAGGGGCGCCGACCGCATCTTAAACCCCTCATCAGATTTTGTATTTGACAAGGGTGACGTTATTTGGATTGTAGGGAACAATAAGAAGATTAGGGAGGTTATTTAAAAGTCGGAGGTCGGACGTCCGAAGTCAGAGGTTTAGTCAACTATTGAATTTATTATCAGCCGATTGGAATTTCTACTTCCGAGCAAAAAAACTATCTTCGTGTATAACCGAATCTATGAAAGTTGACAGAGAAAAGAGCGAATTTCTTGATGACGTGATTGAGCAATGGCAAAACGATGGCTTAATCGATCCTGAAACAGGAAATAAACTTCGTAAAAGTTATGAAGCCAAAAACTTCGATTGGTTACGCCTGGCACAATATGCTTTTTGGGTAGCCCTGGCTTGTGGTTTTATCGCATTGGGATCACTCCTTATTGACAATTCCATCCTTAACTATTTAAAGCGGGTTTATAATACGCCAAATATTGTGATTGCTATTGTTTCAGGCGGATTGGCAGCATGGCTTTACATTTTAGGTTTCAAGCGGAAAAAGAAACTCGCGCACCTAAAATTCAGCAATGAAGCCATTATATTTTCTGCTATTCTACTCACAGCAAATGCCATCGCTTATTTTGGGAAGGCAGTTGATAATGGTTCAGGCAACTTCTCTATCCTGATATTGATATCTGTTTTTATTTATGGGGCTTTAGGTTATGTCTTCAACTCGCGTTTGATCTGGATTTTTGCCTTAATCTCCCTGGGTGCCTGGTTTGGTACTGAAACCGGCTATTTAAGCCGTTGGAATTATTATTTTCTCGGGATGAATTATCCTTTGCGTTTTGTGGTTTTTGGCGCTTCATTAACCGCGGCATCCTTTATGATGAAGGCTTTCCCGAAAACGCAAAATTTCTTTCAGGTTACCTATATCGCAGGTATGGTTTATTTGTTTGTATCGCTTTGGGCATTATCAGTATTTGGGAATTTTGCCAACCTCGAAGAATGGTATCAGGTAAGGCAGTTGAGCTTATTTTACTGGGCTTTAATTTCTGCCGCCATTTGTGTAGCAAGTACACTCTTTGGCTTAAAGTATCATGATGATATTGCCCGAGAATTTGGCATTACTTTTCTCTTTATCAATCTCTACACGCGATATTTCGAATACTTTTGGGATAGCTGGCACAAAGCTTTGTTTTTTTCGGTACTGGCTGCATCATTTTGGTTAATTGGCAGAAAAGCAGAAAAAATCTGGAATGTGGAGTTTTTGAAATAATCGTCAACACTAATTAAATTGAAAAAACATTCTTTCAATATATAAGATAAATATAAAAATGCAGGTTGAAAAGCAAAACTTATATACAAAGGTTATTAAATTGCTTGACCAAGCGAGGCAAAATGTAGTACAAACCATAAATAATACAATGGCTATGACCTACTTCGAAATCGGCAAGATGATTGTTGAAGAGGAACAGGACGGCAAAGAAAAAGCTGAATATGGCAAACAAATTTTGAGTGAGCTTTCAGAAAGGCTAGTTTCAGAGTTTGGCAAAGGTTTTTCTGAAACAAATTTAAAACAAATGAGGTATTTTTACCTTACCTATTCAATTCGTCAGACAGTGTCTGACGAATTCGAAAATAATGAAATTCTAGAAACATCTCCTAAAACTTCAGATTCAATTCAGCAGACAATGCCTGCGCAATTCAAACTTACATGGTCTCACTACCTTAAGTTAATGAGAATAACCGATGTAAACGAACGTAATTTTTATGAAATAGAAGCAATAAAAAATAACTGGAGTCTGAGGGAGCTACAACGTCAATTCGATTCAGCATTATATACGCGCCTGGCGTTAAGTAAAAATAAAGAAGAAGTATTATCTCTTGGTCAAAAAGGACAGATTATTGAAAAAAGCAAGGACTTAATAAAAGACCCTTATGTACTAGAATTTTTAGGCTTACCTGAACAAAATTTTTATTCAGAAAGTGAGTTAGAGCAAAAATTAATTGATAAACTGGAACATTTCTTATTAGAACTCGGCAATGGTTTCACCTTTGTAGCACGTCAAAAAAGAATAACTTTTGAAGAAAGACATTTCAAAATAGATTTGGTTTTCTACAACCGTATTTTAAAGTGTTTTGTACTTATTGATTTAAAAATAGGAGAATTAAAGCATCAGGATATTGGTCAGATGCAGATGTACGTGAACTATTTCGATAGAGAAGTAAAACTTGAAGATGAAAACAAAACCATCGGTATTATTCTTTGTCAGGATAAAAGTGAATCTGTAGTAAGGTATACACTTCCGGAAAACAATGAACAAATTTTCGCAAGTAAGTATCTAACCGTTTTACCTAGTGAAAAGGATTTTATCAAAGTCATTGAGAATTAATTCAAATGAAAATATACCAGGAAGCATTAACACTTAGCGCCCGTAGAAGAGGATTTCATATCATTACCCCTGAAATCGAGCATGCCCTACCCCAAATTAATGAGATTAATATTGGTATTTGTCAGGTTTTTATACAACATACCTCGGCTTCCCTTACCATTAATGAAAATGCCGATCCAACCGTACGTGTAGATTTTGAGATGTTCTTTAATAAGACAGTTAAGGAAAATGATCCGGATTATGCGCATGACTACGAAGGATCGGACGATATGCCAGCACACTTAAAATCGGCACTTTTAGGAAGTTCTGTAAGTATCCCTATCCGAAATGGAAGGTTAGCGCTTGGCACCTGGCAGGGCATTTACCTTTGCGAACATCGAAATCATGGCGGACAAAGAAAATTAATGATTACTGCCTGGGGAGAATAACTATGCCTTTTTCACTTCTTCTTTAATTTCAGGATGATTATCCTGAATGGATTTACCATCGGTTTCTATTTCAATTTCTTTTGTAGTTACCGCATAATGTGAAGGATAAATCTCTGAACCGAAAGCAACGGCATAAGCCTTGGTAAACTCGGCGCCAAAATACAAAATGATGGAAGAATAGTAAGTCCACAAAAGCACAACCACTAATGAGCCCGTTGCACCGTAGGTACTGCCCACATTGCTCTGCCCAATATAAATAGAGATGGCGAACTTGCCGATCATAAATAAAACCGCAGTAACTATTGCACCTGCAATTACATCACGCCATTTAATAATCGCATCGGGTAATACCTTAAATATTACACCAAATATCAAAGAAATAACAGCCAGCGTTACAATTTGGTTAATAATATAAAACACAATAACGGATACCTCGGCAAACCTGGCCTGTAGGCGACTGCTAAAAGCATCTAATACAGAAGTAACGGCAAGCGAAACCAATAACACGAAACCCAGGCTTATAATGACTGAAAACGATAGAAAACGATTCTGCAACATCTTCACCCAACCTCTTTTAGGCTTAGGTTTTAATCCCCAAATGGTATTGATGGAATCCTGGATATCGCCAAAAACGGTTGTTGCCCCAATTAACAGGGTAACGATACCGATAATTAAAGCAATGGTACTTTTTCCGTCCAAATAAGCATTTTTAATTAACTGTTGTAAAGAAATGGCCGATTCCCTACCTAAGAACCCTTCAAGCTGGGCATAAACCTGTCCTTCAGCTATTTCCCTACCTAAAAATATGCCACATAGAGAAATAATTACCACAAGCAAAGGCGCCATAGAAAATACAGTATAATAGGCCAATGAGCCACTAAGTTTCGTTACCTTATGATTGGTAAATCCTGTAAACGATGCTTTTAAAATGCCCCATATTCCTTTTAAAGTGATTTTCCGCTTTTCCATAAACAAACTATTTTTAGATGAGATGCTCTAAATTTAAACCGCTTGTTTTTTGAATTGTTTGTGAATTCTTAATAAAGAAAGAATATTAAGAAAATCGGGCGCACAAAAAAAGCTCCTGATTTGGGTCGGAGCTTGTTCTTTATCGATAGGTGATTTTAGGTTATTTAGCCTTAATCCATGATGCAAGATCGTTCACTAAAGTTTCAGATACACTTACAGCTGCCTGGTACTGAGCCATCGTTCCCTTTTCTGTTTGAGAACTCAACAGGTGATTCAAATCCGGGTAGAATTTAAGAACCACATTTTTCTTTTTACCCAAAGCGTCATTCCATAAATCGAAATCTACTTTACCTACCTGAAAATCATTACCACCCTGCAGGATGTAAATTTTAGGCTTAGAAAGACTTTTGGCTACAGCAACCTGGTTGTAACTATTTAAATCTGCCCAGTATTTCGCCGGCAGGCCTAAAATGATAGAATCAGGCTTTATGGTAGTTCCCAATTGCGAAATTCTGCTTTTATCAATTTCCGCAGCGGCATCTGCCAATTGTTTTTTAAATGCGGCCGTTGTATCATTGGCCAGATCGAACATATACTTATTCTGATCAACAATAATATCGGTTAATTTTCTTGCTGGTGCCGCTGCCAGAACAATTCCTGCTAAATCAGGTATCGTGCTTGCAATTTTAGGGGCCAACATTCCGCCTAAACTATGACCAAATACGTAAACAGCCTTTGGACTAGCCCCTCCAACGGTTTTTGCAAGTGTTATCGCGGCAGCTGCATCATCCAGTACCTCTTCTTTTACAGTAAATTCCTTACTAAACTCATTAGGATAAATTAAAGTTCTTTTTACATAGCGAACGGACGCAATTCCTTTAGAAGCTAAGCCGCCAGCCAGATCTTTGAAAGGTTTATTCGCACCAACGGTTTCATCCATATCTGCAGGTCCGGAGCCGTGCACAAAAACCACAATAGGGAAATTTTTGATATTTTTTGGCGTGGTAATAATGGCCGCCAATTGTTTTCCAGCCGGGCCGATATAAACCGACTTCTCCTGGTATAAACTGGTATCTACATAGGTTGGTTTTAAATAAGAGGATGTTCTCCTGGAAGGTGCCAGGAAGATTCCGACAATTTTCTGTTGTTTATTAAAACCTAAAATAAAGTTCTGATCACCGTTAGCGAATTTACCCTCAACCGTAACAGCGAAAAAATCGCCCTGGGCTTTACTTTGAATGGCATCCAACGATTCTGCCTTTCCATATTTTGTTCCAATATCACCCCAAAGTTTCTTTAAATTTTCTTCTGTTAATTTCGTTTTTAAGGTATCGTCAAAAAAAGCATGTGCATCTTTAAATTTTTCTTCCTGCAATAGTTTAAAAAAGTCGTTTGCGCCATTGAAAAGCTGGATTACATTCTGAGAAAATGCGGAGGTTGTTATTAATAAAGCGACTACAAATAAAAGGCCTTTTTTCATCCGTATAGTTTGTTTAAATGGTATGAGATGTCATGCTTTATCCCTTTCAGGTCTAAAGCCATGAAGATTAAGTATAGTGTTTGGTTGTTTACAATACCCAAAGTTAACAATATTTGGTTCTGAAAATAGGTTTCCTCAACCAGTGCTTTAGTTTTAACTAATTTTAACATTTGACGTTAACACACCCCCATTTCCCCTGTTCCTTCTACAGTCTATTAAAAAAAAAGCAAAAAAAATAAAGCTGAACACAATATATTCCATTTACAGCGTTTATGTATGTGAGAGCGTTAATTTAGATGACGGGGATACTGCCTGAGGGTGGAATCCCCGTTTCTTTTTTGGTAAAAATGTAAAGGGCATGTAACAGAACCGCATAGCGCAAAGCCCGAAGCTCCTCGCCCTTTGCTACCAAGCATAAAAAAGGGCCGTTGTTAGAAAAACGGCCCTTTTAATATATATGATGGAGTGAAGAATTTTAGCTTTCTTTATCAGTAAAATCAACTGGTTTCTTCTCAAAATATTGATCAAAGTTCTGAACTTTTTTAGGTTTTAAGATTATATAAAAGCCTAAACCAATCAATACCATTGGAATGCTAATCTTAAACAGATCAAAATCAAAAATGTTTATCGCTTTAAAGGTAAATAAGCCTCCAATAATGGTCAATGCCAACCACCCGTTTCCCTGGAAGCCTTTACGATACCCCATCCACAAACCAATACCCAGCATAATGGTGTGCCATCTCAAAATCCAATGTGGAATATCTATTCCCGAGTTTCTTAATAAGAACACCGAACCGATGGTAATGATTAAAATACCTAAACCAACCTGTTTATCTGCGTGATTTTTTTTGATTAAATTTTCCATGACCTTTTGTTTTATGATTCAAATGTATCACGAATACCACTGCTGGAGAATGGCTTTTCCCTTAGTTATGATATTTTATCGGTGAGTGAAATAAAACTGTCGGTAAAATTTTTGAAGAATTTCACATAACTGAAATTTATCGGTGAAGTTATCCGTTTTGTCACGGAAACAGGGAGAACACGGAATTAAGACCAATTCTCATTACTCCTAATTCCGAAAATTGATTGATTATTCCGCTTACAAATAGTTCAAGGAGGAGTACAAGCGAACTAATGACTATTGAACAAATGAACTACAATCATTCAAAAATGATAATATCCGTTCCGTCACTCATCATTACTTTTGACGTGAGGTTAATAAATAAGCCATGAGCCAGTAATCCGTTGATCTGATTTAAGTCAGAAGCTAATTTCGCGGGATTATCAATCAGGCCAAAATCGGCGTCAATAATCAGGTTTCCATTATCGGTAATAAATGTTTGGTTTTCTACTGTTCGTAATATACCGTTTCCACCAAGATTGTTAATTTGATCGAATACATACTGATAAGCCAACGGAATGACCTCAATAGGGACAGTAAAAGCACCCAGTTTTTTAACCTTTTTCGAAGCATCGGTAATAATAATGGCGTTTTTACTCAATGAAGCGATTATCTTTTCTCTAAACAGCGCACCGCCACCGCCTTTAATCAGATCCAGTGATGCTGTAAATTCATCGGCCCCATCAATACTGATATCAATCTGGCTCAAGTGTCCAAGATCCAGAATTTCAATACCAAGCGATTTTGCAAGTTTTTCTGTGCGGATGGAACTTGCGGCGGCTTTTATTTGAAGTCCTTCTTTTACACGTTTACCCAATTCAATAATGGCAAAAGTTGTGGTCGACCCCGTACCCAGACCAACTACATCGCCATCTTTAACCAATTTTACCGCGGCCTTGGCAGCGGCCAGTTTTTCTGCATCCTGTTGATTTTTATCTGTAGTAGCCATAAAGTAAAAATAGGTTTAAATGATAAACATCCAAAAATGAAAAAAATTTTACGGCTGATACAATAATTCCTTTTTGTAGCGTTTGTATATATGAGAGCGTTAATTTAGATGATGGGGATTCTGCAATAGTGGAATCCCCATTTCTTTTTACGCGTGATAACCGCGAGGTCATCTTCAACATAACGAAGATCTTTCGTTGCAAAGTCCTCCTGAAAAATAATTTATAGTATAAAAATCGATATGATTGACAGATTTAACAAGAAATTTGAATGACCTGAAGTATCGTCATTTCGACCGCAGTGGAGAAATCTTTTAAACTAGGTTTTAATAATTCGGTTAAAAAGATCTCTCCATTTCGCTATACTACAGTCGAGATGACGATTTTTTCTGTGATTCTGTCAATGGTAGCATAGCAAAGGATCTTTCGTTGCAAAGTCCTCCTTAAGAATAATTTATAGTATAAAAATCAATATGAGTGACAGATTTAACAAGAAATTTGAATGACCTGAAGTATCGTCCTTTCGACCGCAGTGGAGAAATCTTTTAAACTAGGTTTTAATAATTCGGTTAAAAAGCTCTCTCCATTTCGCTATGCTACAGTCGAGATGACGATTTTTTCTGTGACTCTGTCAATGGTAGCATAGCAAAGGATCTTTCATTGCAAAGTCCTCCTTAAGAATAATTTATAGTATAAAAATCAATATGAGTGACAGATTTAACAAGAAATTTGAATGGCCTGAAATATCGTCATTTCGACCGCAGTGGAGAAATCTTTTAAACTAGGTTTTAATAATTCGGTTAAAAAGATCTCTCCATTTCGCTATGCTACAGTCGAGATGACGATTTTTTCTGTGACTCTGTCAATGGTAGCATAGCAAAGGATCTTTCATTGCAAAGTCCTCCTGAAGAATAATTTATGGTATAAAAATCAATATGAGTGACAGATTTAACAAGAAATTTGAATGCCCTGAAGTATCGTCATTTCGACCGAAGTGGAGAAATCTTTTAAACTAGGTTTTAATAATTCGGTTAAAAAGATCTCTCCATTTCGCTATGCTACAGTCGAGATGACGATTTTTTCTGTGATTCTGTCAATGGTAGCATAGCAAAGGATCTTT